>JAQWYM010000046.1 GCA_029253965.1 Gammaproteobacteria bacterium | reverse complement strand
TCACGACCCACCATTTTTTTTAAGACTTCGTTATATTGTCTATAACGATTTAATCAGCACCGTGTACATCTCTTGCGGTGAGCCATGTGATCGGCAGCTCTGCCGTCCTACAGTTACTCTTAGTGTGCTAGTCAGCAGTAATTTCGCCACAGTGTGCTCCAATTCATAGCTCATACTTTCTCTAGGCCTATTGATTAAATGGCAGGCGAGCGACTGCATGAACTGATGACGATGTTGATGGATTTTTAATCTATAAGTTGTGGATAAGATTCAAGAGTTGGCAGGAAGCCAGAATGACTGTGAGTTAAATGGCCTGCAAAAGATTGTGCAGACCACCTAAGCTTGATCTACTTTGCTTTGACCTTAGTCTCAGCAGTATTGCTTTCACCTAAATTATCTTTCCAGCTAAGCGCAACCATGTCGCCAGCAACGCCACCCTTGATCTTAATAGATAGGTATGGATTTTTAGAGACACCAGTACCCCAGTCGGCATTAAATACCTGTTCACCATTAAGACTGACTAAAACAGTTTGAATATAATGTGCTGGAATCAACTCACCACTTTCCTTGTCTTTGCGTGATCCAGTTTCCATAGGGTGAGTCATTATCGCTTTTACCGTAGTGACATCGTTTTTCAGGCTTGCCCTGATTTTAATTTTTTTGGCCATTTTCTGTAGTCCTTTTCGATTAAACGCAACCGCCAGCTGTAACCTTAACTGACTGTTTAGAAACAAAATATCCGTCATCAGTTTTCACTATGGCGACAATATTAGAGGTTTCACGCATCTTCACACGCAGTGAAACGTTGGCTTCAATACGTGGGTTGATGTGGAAGGTTGCGATATAAGGGCGCGGATTATTTTCAACAAAGATGCTGATACTGCGCGTGTTCTCAATGCTGCTGGTGATCATAATAGGGACCGTGGCACCATTTGCGGCTACTTCCGGCGCCTTAATTTTAATGTCACCGGCACTAAGCTCGTTGTCAGCCAGGAATAGTTCGAGTGCTTCATTGTAATCAGTGGAGTCGAAGGCGGTTGCATTCGCCATGGCTGCCTTCATCAAACCGCTTGATGACAGCGCTAAGGCAGCTAAGGACGCGCCTTTTATTGCTTTACGTCGTGTAATTTCCATATTGTCCTACTTGTCTTGGTTTATGTTCTATAAGGTTATTTTAGAGCCTTGCTGAGCGTATGTTAAGTGACCATTTTGGCGTACAGGTATAATACTTATGAGACAGAAAAATGGTTCAAAAGTGCCTTTTTAAGGAATGCGTCTTAACGGAGGTTATGTTTCTTACGAAATTCTTTAACCTCAAGTTTTTTTGCTTTGATTCTTTCGCGGCTGTGTTGGTCTATTCCAAGTTGGCGTTCAGCCAAGATGAAGTGTTCAATAGCCTTACTGTAGCGGGCGTGCATCAAGTTATAGTCAGCCAATGCCTCATGGCTACGCCATGGTTGACCAGCAAGCTCTGCAGCTTTTGCACGGAGTCGTTCTAGTGCTGGGTTGCTACTGAATGTTATGCCGAAGTCATCTAGTGTATTAAGTGCCTGCAGAGGTCTTTTAGTTTCCAATAATGCGGTTGATAAATAGAGTGTAACAGCTTCATTGTAAGGATAAAGGCGCTCTAAATGCTTAAGTAGATCAATCGCTTTAACATTGTTACCAGCCGCAATATTGACCTGTGCGAGTGCGATAGAGACTGGAAATTCTTCATAGCGTGTTGGTTTAATGGCTTGTAGATGGATTAGAGCCAAACGATTGTTACCTGCACGACTCAGTGCTAGGGCATAGATATAGCGGTCAATGTTACTGGGGTCATCTTTAATAATCTTTTGATAGTGCGTAATTAATTTACCGGGAGGGCTGGAAATGGCTTGTGCACGGGCTCTAGCGTAGTGATATTGCACAGTATTTTCTGAATACTGTTGCTGTTTATATTGGCTAGCCCTGATTTTAGAGTCACTGATGCGCGATAAAGTCAGTGGGTGTGAGCTTAAGAATTCAGGAGGGCGATCGCTATTGATCTGTGAATGTGAATTGAGTTTATCAAAAAAGCGAGGCATGCCATAAGGGTCTAGCCGCGCACTTGATAAAAGGTTCATACCAATGCGATCTGCTTCACGTTCATAATCACGGCTATAGGCCATCTTTTTGTTATGCATGCCGCCCATAGTGGCAGCAACAGTAGCCGTAGCTGCATCAGAGCTGTAAATAGCGGCAACCAGAGCGCCAAGCATCGTAATGGCATTAAGTATGCTGAGTCGCTTTTGACGTGAAAAACGCCGAGCTATGTGACGTTGTGAAACGTGTGCAATTTCGTGAGCAACGACACTTGCAAGCTCAGATTCCGAGCTAGTGAGTAAGAGTAGACCGCTATTAATGGCGACAATACCGCCTGGCATAGCGAAAGCATTAATACGTGGGTCAAATACTAAGCGGAAGTAATAGGGGAAGTTTGAGTCGAGGCTGCTTGATATGAGGCGTGTGCCCAGTGACTGCATATAATTGCGTAACTCTGGATCAGTCGAGATAGGCAGACGACGATTAATCTGTGCTAATAGAACCTTTCCGAGCTCTGCTTCTTGGCCAATACTGAGAACCTCACTAGCGGGATCACCTATATTGGGTAAGTTCGTGCCATAATCCTGTGGATTATTAGCGAGTGCTGTCTGCGTAAGCAGGATGACGAGTAAAAAGCTTAAGGCAAGATGGTTTAATGAGGGCCAGAATCGAATCATTTTATCTGTTAAACATGTGCATAGAGGTTTAAGGGCAGACCGTCCATAAAGTATATCAGTGTAGAAAATGCAAAGTTTCTATGAGTATCTTCTCTTAATTCGGAATAGAAGGGAAAAATTTATTCTAAAACGTTTAAATACGGCAGTTTCCTTGACACTCTATAGGCGCTAAATCATAATTTTAATATTCTCTAATATTCAGCTCTGTTGATCGCAAGTATATTGCGCTTAACGGTGCCTTATTAGCTATCGATATTGGTGGCTATTTTTTAGATTAACTTTAATACCCATAATAATTAGCGAGATTCGCGGAGGATTTTCCTGTGGCAGATTTTGATCAAGAGTTAGACGCGTGTGGCTTAAATTGCCCACTTCCAATTTTACGTGCAAAGAAAGCCTTGGCATCACTAGATAGTGGTCAGGTTTTACGTATTATTGCGACAGATCCGGGTGCTATAAAAGATTTTGAAGCGTTTTCAAAGCAGACAGGTAATGAGCTGCTAGAAACAACAGAAGACGGTGATAAGTACCAGTTTTTAATTAAAAAGAAGTAAGTTTAAAAGCCTATAGCAATTCTACTCAGCGATGAGCTGGAATTAATGTTAGCTATGTCGTTAGCATTATAGGCTTAGGTTAGACGGGCCAAATGGCTTGTTCAGCTGAAACTATCCAAACTAAGGGCTTTTGTAAAATTATATGCGTCATATTATTTCGATATTACTGGAAAATGAAGCGGGGGCTCTGTCTAGAGTTTCCGGACTATTTTCTGCGCGTGCCTACAATATTGATTCACTCACGGTAGCACCGACGGATGATTCTACGATGTCGCGTATTACAGTAGTGACCTGTGGTGATGACGCTGTAATTAATCAAATTACAAAGCAACTGCATAAGTTAGTGGATGTTGTGAAATTAGTTAAACTTGCAGATGGCGAGTACTTTGAGCGAGAAATACTATTGCTTAAGTTAGCGCCAACTGAGAAGCAACAAGCTGAACTTAGTGACTGCATTGAAAAGATGAATGTGGTTATTTTGGATCAAACTGAGGGTTGCATAACCCTAGAAATTACTAGCTCTGGGCCAGAGTTAGATGAAGCAATAAAAACACTGGCCCAGTTTAATGTTATCGAGGTTGTGCGGTCGGGTACGGTGGGAATTAGCGCCGGTTCTTCAGTGCTTCGTTTATAAATCCCCAAATAGAAAATGGGATAGGAGTTTGTATGAAAGTTTTTTACGATAAGGATGCTGATCTTTCCATTATCAAGGGCAAGACAGTTTCAGTTATTGGTTATGGTTCACAGGGTCATGCCCATGCGAATAATCTAAAAGAATCTGGTGTGTCCGTGATTGTTGGCCTGCGCGAAGGTTCTAGTTCTGCAGCTAAAGCGAGTGCTGCTGGTCTTGAAGTGCAATCGATTGAAGACGCTGTAAAAAATTCAGATGTCGTCATGATTTTGGCTCCAGATGAGCATCAGGCAACACTTTACAGAGATCAAATTGAGCCAAACATCAAGCAGGGTGCAGCAATGGCCTTTGCTCACGGCTTCAATGTTCACTTTGAACAGATCGTGCCGCGTAGTGATTTAGATGTGATTATGATCGCACCGAAAGGTCCGGGTCACTTAGTTCGCTCTACTTACACACAAGGTGGTGGTGTACCGAGTTTGATCGCGGTATATCAAGACGCTTCAGGTACCGCGCAGAAGATTGCCCTGTCATATGCTTCTGCTAATGGTGGTGGTCGTGCTGGTGTAATCGAAACTTCATTTAAAGAAGAGACTGAGACTGACCTTTTTGGTGAGCAAGCTGTACTTTGTGGTGGTGCTACTGCATTGGTACAAGCCGGCTTCGAGACCCTAACTGAAGCGGGATACGCTCCAGAAATGGCCTACTTTGAATGTTTGCATGAGTTGAAGTTAATCGTTGATCTGATGTACGAGGGCGGTATCGCTAACATGCGTTACTCGATCTCAAACACAGCAGAATACGGTGATCTAACTCGTGGTTCACGTGTCATCACAGAAGAAACCAAGAAAGAAATGGCGAAGATTTTGAAAGAGATTCAAAACGGCGAATTTGCTCGTGATTTCATTCTTGAAAATCAAGCGGGTGCAGCAAACCTCAAAGCTATGCGCCGTATTGGCAAAGAGCATCCGATTGAAGAAGTGGGCACTAAGCTTCGCAGCATGATGCCGTGGATTCAGTCTAATCAGCTTGTGGATAAATCGAAAAACTAAGCTAGCGTAAGCGCGTCATTAAGCGATGCGAATTGCGCATGAGTTTCGTACAGTCACTATTCTTGCGACGCTTGTACTCATCACCCTGCAAATATCCAGCTCGACCGTTTTATGGTTGGGTTGGGTTTTGTGGGGTGTTTTCGTTTTATTGCTGAGAGATTTTAGACGCGTTATTCCGGCACAGCCGCTCGCCATCGTAGCGGTAGTAGATGGTCATATAACAGCGGTTAAGCCAGCTTTGGATCCTTTTTTACAACGCCCTAGCTTAGTTTGTAGTATTGCGCAGTCATCTTTTGGGGAGTTTAATATTCATAGCCCTATTGAAGGTAAAATTGAACAACTGTGGTTACGTGATCCAGTAAATCTACGGCATATACTTGCGGTATGGATAAGAAGCGATGAAGCAGATGATGTTGTCTTTACTTTCGATTTGCATGCACTCCACCATAGAGCCATTGTTTCTATGCAGCCAGGTGAAAGAATTGGCCAAGGACAACGCTGTGGTTTCGCTGCAATGGGGTGTGAAGTGAAGCTTTATATACCGGAAGATGCACAAGCGACAGTGAAGCCAGGTGACAAAGTGAAGGCTGGTCGTGCAATGCTCGCAAAACTTAAACATGGTTAGATGATGAACTCTAGAAAAGGAATATATCTACTCCCTAATTTGCTCACCACGGGCGCCTTATTTGCTGGTTTTTATGCCATTATTTCAGCACAAATGGGACGTTTTGAACCAGCCTGCATAGCTATTTTTATTGCAATGGTTCTGGATGGCCTAGATGGACGAGTAGCCCGTATGACGAACACCTCCTCGGAGTTCGGTAAAGAATACGATAGTCTTTCTGATATGGTTTCCTTCGGTTTAGCGCCAGCATTAATCATGTTCGAATGGTCATTACAGCATGTTGTTTATGATGGTTGGATGCTGCAACGATTAGGCTGGTTGGCAGCATTTTTCTATACCGCCTGTGCCGCTCTACGCTTAGCTCGTTTTAATTCGATGAACAGTGATCTAGACCGACGCTATTTCCAAGGCTTACCGAGTCCCGCAGCGGCTGGTTTATTGGTAGGTTTTATCTGGACCTGTCATGACCTCGGTTACCGTGGTGGTGACTTATGGCTGATAGCGTTGTTGACTACTTTATTGGGGGGCGGGTTGATGGTGTCACGCTTCAGCTTTTACAGCTTCAAAGATTTAACGGTGAAGAATAAAGTGCCAACAATCGCCGTTTTGGCTGTGGTTGGTCTTTTCATTCTAGCGGCAATGGATCCTCCAAAGCTGATGTATGCGGTATTCCTGCTATACGCCTTATCTGCGCCACTGTTTCAAATTTTACGTCTGTATCGTAAACGAAGAAGCCGAAGCCAGGGTGCAAAAGCCCCTAAAAACAATAAATAGGTTTGGTTTGCTGGAGCCTTACTAAATAGGCATTGGCAGCTGTAGGGGAAATGGTTATAGTCAGTCTATGAATACAGTTATTTACAAGAATATTTTCAGTGCAGCGCAGCTTCCTGCTGCGACACTAGTATTACGCCTGTTTCGACTGCCGCTGTAGCGGCTTATCCTGTCCTGACGAGGCGAAACGTGTCCTTTCAGTAATATCCATATTAGTAATAAAATAGCGACCGGAAGGTGGATTTCCATTAAATTCTGGTGACAGTTGGAGTATGAGCAAAATGAGTAGCAACGATCATTTAATTATATTTGATACAACTTTGCGCGATGGCGAGCAGAGTCCGGGTGCGTCTATGACGACAGAGGAAAAATTACATATCGCTAAGTGTTTAGAGCGTATGAATGTTGATGTTATTGAGGCTGGCTTTCCAATCGCAAGTCCAGGTGACTTCGAGAGTGTTAAAGCCGTCGCAACGGCCGTTAAAGACAGCACCGTATGCGGTTTAGCTCGAGCTCTAGATCGTGATATTGACCGTGCTGGAGAAGCCTTAAAACCCGCTAATTCAAGTCGGATTCATACCTTTATCGCAACCTCGCCGATTCACATGCAACATAAGCTGCGGATGCAGCCGGATGCGGTTATTGAGCAGGCTGTAGCTGCCGTTAAACGGGCACGTGGTTTTACCGACAATGTCGAGTTTTCACCTGAGGATGCAGGCCGCTCAGAATTTGATTTTCTTTGTCGCATTATTGAACAAGTCATTAATGCTGGTGCAACAACGATTAATATTCCAGATACGGTTGGCTATAACCTACCGCATCAATTTGGCTCGCTGGTCGGACGTTTGATAGAAAACATTCCCAATTCAGATAAAGCCATATTTTCTGTGCATTGCCATAATGATTTGGGACTAGCAGTGGCTAACTCATTATCAGCTGTGCTTCAGGGGGCACGCCAAGTTGAATGCACAATTAATGGCCTTGGCGAACGCGCGGGTAATGCATCATTAGAAGAAATAGTGATGACCGTGCAAACACGCCAAGACGTGTTCACTTGTAATAGCCGCTTAGACACGACTCAAATCGTACCGGCTTCTCGTTTAGTCTCAAGTATTACAGGCTTCCCAGTACAGCCTAATAAGGCCATTGTTGGTGCGAATGCTTTTGCACATGAATCAGGTATTCACCAAGATGGTGTGCTCAAGGCACGAGAAACCTATGAAATTATGCGTGCTGAAGATGTCGGCTGGTCTGCAAACCGGATTGTCTTAGGTAAACATTCAGGGCGTAACGCATTCCGTTCACGCTTAGAAGCATTGGATGTGTCATTTAGATCAGAAAGTGAATTAAATAGCGCCTTTACCGCATTCAAAGATCTTGCTGATAAGAAGCATGAAATCTTTGATGAAGATCTCTTTGCCCTAGTCTCCGGTGAAGATGCTAACAGTGAAGAGAAGTTTAAACTGCTGTCGTTAAGTGTGTGCTCTCGAACCGGTGAAACACCCAATGCAGAGATTGTCTTATCGCTTGATGGTAAGGAGTTTACGGCAGCCTCCAATGGTGGAGGTCCAGTTGACGCTGCATTTAAAGCGATAGAAGTGATCGCTAAAAGTGAAGCGGTACTGCAACTCTATTCTGTTAACAGTATTACCAGCGGTACTGATGCGCAGGGGGAAGTGACTGTTCGTCTAGAGCAGGATGCTGTTATCGTTAATGGTAGTGGTGCTGATGTTGATATTGTCATCGCTTCAGCTAAAGCTTATCTGAATGCACTCAACAGATTGAGTGATGCGGCACAACGTGCTCATCCTCAGCTTAGCCAAGTTTAGTCACCTTAACCGAGGATGGATGCCACACGTCGCAATGCTTATCTAAAAGCATTATCAATACCGCAGTGGCACTTGCGTAAGCAGGTGCCATCAGCAGCTGTAGCATCAGCTGCTGCCTCCATTGACTCTAATGATGTAACTGTATCTGTGCCAACCGCAGCAACTGAGCTGACTAGTGGTAAAGAAACGGCTAGAAGAGATTTAGTGGCAGCTTTGGCAGCTGACGCCAATGTCAAAAAACCGACCTCAGGCGACTCAGAAGTAATTAAAACGGAAGCAGAAAAAAAGTCTGTTGTTGTCAAAGACCTCTCGCAGTTTGATCTTGAGCAACTGGCAACAGAGGTGAGTCAATGTAATGCCTGTGATTTACATAAAACACGCAAACAGACTGTCTTTGGAGTGGGTCATGAGAAGGCTACTTGGATGATTATTGGTGAAGCCCCAGGTGTCGATGACGAGAGTCAAGGTGAGCCATTCTTAGCCGCTTCAGGACAGCTTCTAAACCAGATGCTACGCGCTATTGGTTTAGCCCGCGAAGAAGTTTATATCGCTAATGTGTTGAAGTGCCGGTTACCTAATAATCGTGAGCCTAAACAACCAGAGTTACTGTCATGTCCGCCATATTTGCAACGGCAAATAGAATTGGTACAACCTAAAATTATTTTATTGCTTGGTCGTATAGCGGCACAAACTGTCTTGCAAAGTGAACAACCTATGTCAAAACTGCGCGCTCAGGTGTTACACCACCCTGTCTTTAATATCCCAATGGTTGCCACTTATCATCCGGCTTATCTATTAAGAGCGCCACGTGAAAAGCGAAAAGCTTGGGAAGACCTACAACTTGCTCGACAGCAAATACTCGGCGAGTAAGTACTTTAAGCATGTGCACATTAAGTATTGAACAATCTCATTCTTTTCGGGGTATGACCGAAGATGACTTGCTAGCTATCAAGAAAATTGAAGATGCGGCTTATGTATTCCCATGGAGTGATACTATATTTAGAGACTGTATAGCGGTTGGCTACCCCTGCTGGGTGATGGAGTTAGAGAATGAAATCATTGGATACTCTGTGCAGCAACATATTGTTGATGAGAGCCATATACTGAATATTTGTATTCGTCCGAAACTACAAGGCCATGGTTATGGCCGTAGTCTGCTGCACTTTATTCTTGCGCAAGCGCGCGCAGAAAAAACCAAGAGTGTCTTTTTAGAAGTACGTCCTTCAAACATTGCAGCGATTGAGTTGTACGAGTCTGAAGGCTTTAATGAAATTGGTTGTCGTAAAGACTACTATCCTAGTGTTACTGGGCGTGAAGATGCCTTGTTATTCGCGCTTGAGTTAAGTGAGGAAACGCTAATTTAAGCGACTAATAATTATGAGTGAGCATTTAGATCAAACCAAAAGACGGCGAACCTTCGCCATCATTAGTCACCCCGATGCTGGAAAAACAACCATCACTGAAAAGTTATTATTGTTTGGTGGTGCTATTCAGCTTGCAGGTACTGTGAAAGGACGCAAGGCAGCACGCCATGCAACATCTGATTGGATGGCGCTTGAGCAGCAGCGTGGTATCTCAGTGACCAGTTCAGTTATGCAGTTTCCCTATAAAGATTGCATCGTCAATTTGCTTGATACGCCCGGTCATGAAGACTTCTCAGAAGATACTTATCGCACCTTAACAGCTGTTGACTCGGCACTGATGGTTATTGACTGTGCCAAAGGTGTTGAGACACGCACAATTAAGCTTATGGAAGTGTGCCGCTTGCGAGACACGCCTATTGTTACCTTCATTAATAAGCTTGATCGTGAAGGCAGAGATCCTATCGATCTTATTGATGAGGTTGAGTCTGTCTTAAAAATAAACTGCTCACCGGTAACCTGGCCTATCGGCATGGGTAAATCCTTAAAAGGTGTTTACCATCTGATCAATAATTCAGTTCATCTGTTTGGTGCTACGCATGGTGGCAAGATCCTCGATGGCGAGGTGGTTCAAGGCTTAGATAATCCTCGATTAGATGAAATACTGGGCGATCAAATTGAAGAGTTTCGAGAAGAAATCGAACTGGTTCTGGGTGCAAGTCATCGCTATGACCATGAGGAATTTCTAAAAGGACGCCTGACTCCAGTATTCTTCGGTTCAGCGATCAATAACTTTGGTGTGCAGGAACTACTTGATAAGTTTGTTGAGTTTGCACCCAAGCCACAACCACGTATAACCACTGAGCGTGTGGTGACAGCAGATGAATCTACCTTTAGTGGTTTTGTATTTAAGATTCAAGCGAATATGGATCCAAACCATCGTGACCGCATCGCGTTTATGCGTATTTGCTCAGGTAGTTTTGTAAAAGGGAAC
This sequence comes from Gammaproteobacteria bacterium, assembly GCA_029253965.1. Classification (GTDB taxonomy): domain Bacteria; phylum Pseudomonadota; class Gammaproteobacteria; order UBA4575; family UBA4575; genus UBA4575. The sequence goes on along the minus strand of JAQWYM010000046.1, from coordinate 21,267 downwards.
AAGCTGCGCCATGTGCGCTTACAGCGTGATGTAAAGATTAGTGATGCCCTAACTTTTTTTGCATCAGATCGAGAACATGTCGATCGTGCCTACCCGGGTGATATTATCGGTCTGCATAATCATGGCACGATTCGGATTGGCGATACGTTTACCGCGAAAGAAGAGCTTATCTTTACAGGTATACCCAACTTTGCACCAGAGTTATTTCGTCGCGCGCGCTTGAAAGACCCGTTGAAGAACAAAGCCTTGATTAAAGGCTTGATGCAGCTCTGTGAAGAAGGTGCAACACAGCTCTTTAGACCAGAGCTTGGTAATGACCTGATTCTGGGTGCTGTCGGCATCCTACAGTTTGATGTGGTTGCTCACCGCCTACAGGCTGAATATAACGTTGAATGTCAATTTGAGGCAGTTAATACCAATACTGCGCGTTGGATTTATTCTGACTCAGAAAAAGAGTTAGAAAAATTTAAGGTAAAAGCAGGCAGTGGTTTAGCATTAGATCATGCCGGTGAACTGGTTTATTTGGCACCATCACGTGTTAATTTACAGATGATGGAAGAGAAATGTCCGGATGTTGAATTTAGGAATACTCGTGAGCAGGTTTATAATTAAGCTGTGATTAAGTAATAGAGCAGCGGCCTAAATGGCTGTGCATAATTTAGGGAAGAAATAATGTCAGACAAGGAAGGCCTTTCAACGTGGCAGGTATTCAAAAGCATCATGATGAGTTTTTTTGGTGTACAGACTGAAGCGATTCGTGAGCGAGATTTTACTCAAGGTAAGCCAAGTCAGTTTATTATCATCGGCCTTCTTATTACTCTCGCCTCTATTCTTGGTCTTTATTTGTTGGTACAGGTCGTCCTATTTTTCGCGCTAGCGAGCTAGCACCTGTTAGTGCCAGTGTGAACGCCGACAATAGCCTTCATACTCACAGTAATCACAGATCTTCTCGCTGCCATTGGCTGGGAGGCTATGTTGTTGCTGCAAGTCTTTCACAAGTTCTATTAAGCGTTGATGATGCGCTTCTTTTAGACGACTAAATTGGTCGGCATCATAGATGCCGACGGCCTCGGTTTTCTTTCCATGACCAAGCACCAAATAGCTCGCCTGCTCAGCCTGCTCACAGAGTAAGCCGTAAAAAGGTAGCTGCACTAAGTCACCATTCTCAATTGACATCTTTTTGTATTGTTCAGTATTGCTACTCGTCTTGTAGTCAATAACTGAGAAGCCATCAGCACTATGATCAATCCGATCAATTTGGCCTTTAAGACTCATCTTCTCTGTTAGTTTCATTTCAAAAGATTGTTCACCAGCATCAATCTGCCAGGTACTTTCACGCTTTCTTAGCCATTCGATATAACTAGGAATACTATGCAGCCAGCGTTGATACCAAACTGAAACGTCAGATGCGGCATAGGGTAGTTTTTCAAACACTAGCTTACTGATTTCTTCTAATCGTTCTGCCTGCTGATCAATAGTGAGGCTAGAGAGAGCAGGTTTATGCTTATCTGCAAAGTGTAGGTTATATAAGCACTGGTGTACGGCTTCACCGTAGGCGCCACCGTTTAGTTTTTCTTGTGTTCTATCCTGTTTGATATGTAACAAGTGCTTCATTAAATACTGATAGGGACAGTTGACCAGTGTTTGATATTGCGTAGCACTAATATGCTTGGGCAGTAATCTTGCTGCAGAGGCGGTGTTAGGGCTAGCCGCTGCTTGGATGTCACTGATATGCTTTTCTTGTTCATGGCGTTGACTGAGTTGCATGAGTCGAAGCAGCTCATTATCTTTCAGATCGGAATTAAAGCCTTGTTGACTAAATATCTTAAGTAACTGTACCCACGCCTGTAAGCCTTTGCTTTCATCACCTATCTGAGTCTGTGCGCAGATGAGTATTTCTTGGTGTTGTTCTAAAGCCTGACGGAACTGCATATATTGTACGGCTAAAATTTGTTGGCTGGTTTGCAGGCCGAGTTCATGCCGAACATTCTGATTAAAAAATGTCTTTTGATCTGTGTTGGTACTGTATGCAGTCTCATCCATGCCAGCAAAAATCAGGTGGCTAAAGTTACCATAGGCTAAGCGCTGCAATGTACAAAAGTGAATGCGTGGATCACTTTTCTCGGCTACGAAATACTCATACTCAAATTGATCATGTAACCATAAACGCCAATCACGCCAAGAGACAAGGATGTCTTCATCTGCAAGGCTAAGAGCCTCTGCCTGTAGTAAGAAGAGTACCTGTGCACCGGCATCATCCTCTTCTAATCCTTGTGTAATGCGCAGATCATCTAAGACCTGAAGCAGGGTGGCAGTGCTGCCAGCAATAGCCAATTCATCTTTGTGCTTTAGGTTTAGTAAGGGTCTTACTGCGACTCGAATCGTTTCCAGACAGTTCAAAACAGCCTCAGTACTAGTCTGCTCTTCTATGCCTTCAGAATGGCTGTTGATCTGTATTCTTTGCATCAATGCCTGCATGCCTGAATCTTTGCTACCTACATTACTTTGTAATGCCTTGAAGGTAGCTAGTAGGCTGGCCTCTAACTCGACTGATTCAGCGATAGGCGTGAATAGAGGAGAGCTCATAAATTCAAATACACTGATCTCATCAAAACCAGACTGCAGCATATCGAGTAGCTGCTGGATGATGCTTGCCGCAGCAGTGGTTGAAATGGCCCAGCCACCACTATCGCTGACAGGTATGCCTTGGCCTTCCATTGCAGCACGGATGCGACGTGTTAGCTCTCGATCATCACAGAGGATGGCTATCGGCTGGGCATCATTGATTAACCAGCGCTTACTCTGTGTCACCACAGCAGATATGTGGTCTTCTAAAGAGGCGGTCTCGTACAGATAGATACTCTTCTCTAGAGGGTTCTTTGGGTATAGGTGACGTGCTTCTTGAAGCCGTGTAATCAGTGTTTCAGGACGATCAAAGATGAGTTGTAACAAGGCTTGCTTGTCACTTAGTACCTGTTCTTCTGCACCTAGGTTATCTAATGTTTGTGAATAGCCCGGTAAGCGATGATAGGGGTGATGACGGCCGCAGCGACTATTTTTTGCTACCTTGCTATAGACAATGGTGAGGTCGCTATAGTGCTGTAGCTCGAGGAAGAATTTACGTTCTACCGCACTAATATGATCTCTAGCAACAATATAGATCGGAGTTTTGATGCGGCTGCTGTCAAGAGAGGCAAGTATGGAGCAGTAATACTGGCTGGCATCGAGACAATTTCGCGCCTCAATCTGACTTTGATAAGCATTCCATAAGGTGCAGAGTATTTTGCTTTCACGTGAGATGTTGTGACTGCCTACATCGAGTGCAGCATAACTCTCACTGAGTAGACTGCTGAGCGCGCTTTCACCTTCATCAAGACCTAACTGGGCCCAGCTGAGCTCATCGAATAATAGGACTAACTCTTTGGCTATAGCCCAGTTATTTTGGCTCTGGAATAATTCAGGAAACTGACGAATAGCATCGACCAGTATGAGCTGTTTATCATGCTGATTAATAAAGGGTTTGGCTGCTGGATACTGTTGTCCTAGCCAATCTTGTAATGTCATGATCTTCGGTAGCACCACAGCCGCTTGGCCGCGTGCCTGACTGAGCGCTAATAAGGCGCGCTGGATAGGTTGTATTTGTGGGCTGTGATGACACCAGATGGTGACTTTTTCTAGGGCTGCAGGGTCTGCCTTAATCTGCTCTGAGTTATCATCAAGAACTAACTCAGCTAAGCGTACGAACGGATCTTGATCACTATCAATCAGGATGAAAGGGAGTGCTGCGTCCGTGTCTGACAAGCTGTTATTAACGCTCTAGATACTGACGTTTGTCGGGTACATCATCCCAGTCATTGGCATCTTCAGGGGCATCTTTCATCACGGTCAATACCGGCCATTGCGCAGATAACTCTTCATTGATTTCAAGAAAGTCAGCCTGGTCCTCAGGAAGGTCATCTTCTGAAACAATTGCATTTACCGGACACTCGGGCTCACACATGGCGCAGTCAATGCATTCTTCAGGATCAATGACAAGGAAGTTAGGGCCTTCATGGAAACAGTCCACGGGGCATACTTCTACACAATCGGTGTATTTACACTTAATGCATGATTCTGTAACAACAAAGGTCATTCTAACTCCATAAAAAATCGATTTTTAATGCTCTATCGTATTATACCGATAAGCGGCTCCGGCCAAAAGTTTTAGTGATGGCTTAGGGCTATAACATGAGCACTTTTGAAGGCTCAAAGTGTGTTGTAACGTAAGCTCGTAGCCAGTTTAGGTCGAGCTCACTCTGCACTTTTGTTTTCTCTAGCGCTGCAGTATATGCGGTTTGAAACTCACTATCTTCTGCGGCACGCATCTGATCGGCAAAGGTGAGTACTTTAGTAGACTCACGGCGAAACACTTCTTCAAAAACATCATCGCATATAAATGCGATCTGGCGTTGATTCGTGACTTTCTGCAGGGCGGCATAGCCCTCACATATGGCTAGCATGCTAGCCACAACATAACGGTTGTCGTGTAAGCTAACAGGGACGGTTCCTAGTTCATCCTTAAGGGGATTGAAACAGTCCGAGAACGCCCTGCGTAAGTGGCTTTTACAGCGCCCAGTTTTAAATCCAAACATGCCTAATATCCTAATGATCAGTAATCTGATCTTACAATAAATTTAATGTTCTATATGCCCTCAAAGAGGGTTATATCAGGCTATACATGAAACGTAGAACACCGGGTTTCTTGCTGGCTTGAATTCCTTCCTTTTAAGATTGCTCAGAGTTTAGTTGTTCTTTCAGCTGATACAAGATAGCTAGCGCTTCTTTTGGACTGAGCTCATCGGGTTGTAAGCGTTGCAAGCTTTGCAGGGTAGGAGATTCTTTGGCAGCTAAAGCAGGGCTGTCGAGCAGCGTTATTTCTAATTGCTGATTATCATCAGCCGCTGCTTTAGCCTCTAAGCGCTGCAGTTGTTGCTTCGCAATATTAATAACAGAGGCGGGAATGCCAGCCAGCTTGGCGACTTGTAGGCCATAACTCTGGCTTGCAGGGCCCGCTTTGACACTGTGTAAAAATATAATTTCATCACCGTGTTCAACAGCATCAATATGCACATTAGCAGCGCCATCAAGGTCAGCAGCCAGTGTTGTTAGTTCGAAATAATGAGTTGCAAATAAGGTTAAGGCACGGTTTTTACTGAGTAGGTATTGAGCACAGGCCCAGGCTAAGGAGAGGCCGTCGAAGGTACTTGTGCCACGGCCAATCTCATCCATTAAGACGAGGCTGTTAGCACTCGCATTATTTAATATATTAGCGGCTTCAGTCATCTCAACCATGAAGGTAGAACGTCCGGTGCTAAGATCATCTGAAGCGCCAACTCGTGTAAATATACGGTCAATAGGGCCTAGTAAAGCCTCATCGGCAGGCACAAAGCTACCGGCATAAGCGAGTAAGCAAATTAACGCAGTCTGACGCATATAGGTCGATTTACCCCCCATATTAGGACCCGTAATCAAGAGTAAATGAGTGTCTGTATCAAGATTGACATCATTACCGACAAAGGGCGCATCATGCAGCTGCTCGACGACGACATGACGACCCTGCTGAATATGAATCCCGACCTCTTCTTGTAAGCGTGGTTGGCAGTAGTTGTAATCAATGGCAACCTGCGCAAAGCATGTCAGTACATCCATTTCAGCGAGGGCGAGGGCAATGATTTGTAACTCATCGAGTGAGTCGAGAAGTGTTTCTAGTAAGGCGTCATAGAGCTGTTTTTCTCGGCCTAATGCACGCTCGCGAGCGCTGAGGATTTTATCTTCAAAGGTTTTCAGTTCAGGGGTGATGAAACGCTCAACATTCTTTAAGGTTTGTCGGCGAATATAATGCTCTGGTGCCTTCTCTGCCTGTGTTCTACTCATTTCTAAGTAATAACCATGAACACGGTTATAAGCAATCTTGAGACCACTGATCCCTGATTCAGTTTGTTCGCGTTGTTCTAGTTCTAAGAGGAACTGATCAGCATGACTATGCAGACCACGCAGCTCATCTAGCTCAGCATCATAACCAGCAGCAATGACGCCGCCATCTTTTAAAGATACTGCAGGCTCTTCTGATAAAGCAGAGCGCAATAAACTTGCTAAATCTTGAGGGAAGCTGAGGGATGATTTTAACTCATTCAAACGTGGACTCTGATGCTGCTCCAGCTGTTTGAGTAGTTCAGGTAATGCCCAAAGCGAGTTGGATAAGGCGGAAAGATCACGCGGTCTAGCGGTTTGAATCGCAATGCGAGCACGGATACGTTCAATGTCTGCAATCGGCTTTAGCGCAAGTTGTAATTCACGATAGGCCTGTGCTTTAGTTAATTCAGCAACACTGTCATAGCGTTTATTGAGGACATTACGGTCTAGAGTGGGTTGGCCCAACCAGCGACGCAGGCAACGGGCACCCATGGCGGTCTGTGTTTTATCGATGACACCACAAAGAGAATGGTCTGAACGACCATCAACCGACTGATCAATTTCAAGGTTACGACGGCTGACGGCATCAAGGATAATAAAGTCTTCATTACGCTGTACCTGCATACCTTTAAGATGCGGTAGCGATTTTCGTTGGGTGTCTTTGATGTACTGTAGTAAAGCACCTGCTGCAGAGATCGCGCTGGGTAAATCTTCGCAACCATAGCCTGTTAAATCACGTACTGCGAATTGTTGGCAAAGCAGCCGACGTGCACTGTCTTGATTAAATAACCAGTCCTGTAAGGTATGACTGTTGCTCTGCTTGACGAGTTGATCCTGCTCTTCTGAGGTAATAATCTCAGCAGGCTGCAGGCGTTCCAGTTCGGCCATTAAGTCAGAAGTATCATTCAACTGCTGGACTATGAAGGTGCCGGCACTGAGCTCAATGGTGGCAAGGCCAATGCCACTGCTTGTCTGATAGGCAGCACAGATAGGGTTATCTCGTTTTTGGTCTAAAAGAGACTCATCAGTTACCGTGCCCGGTGTAACAATCCGCACAACCTGTCGTTCGACCAGACCTTTACTGGCTGCGGGGTCGCTGACCTGCTCGCAGACAGCGACTGATTCACCGAGTTTGACCAGACGCGCGAGATAAGCTTCAGCGGCATGCACGGGCACACCACACATCGGAGTTTTATTGCCAGCAGATCCACCTCTAGCTGTCAGCGTTATATCAAGCAGTTTTGAGGCGCGCTCAGCGTCATCCATAAACAGCTCATAGAAATCACCCATTCGATAGAACAGTAACTTATCTGGATGTTCTGCTTTGATGCCTAGAAATTGCTGCATCATTGGTGTCTGCGCAGGACTTTTATTAGCTGATTTATCCAATTCTTTGCTCATTTATTGTGTCTAAAGTCTCTATAGGATAATGGCTCTGTCGCTATTTCTATGGTGTCTCACTGAGCCTGCTTAAGGCTGAGGTGACAGAGCTCGAAAATGTAATTCTAATCTGCTTTGCAAGTCGCTGCTGCGTCTTGCCTAGAAATCAGTAGGCTGCATAAACGTGTTTGGCTCTTGTCCTTTTTAATTAGCTTCCCAGCACAAGAGTAAAATAATCAGTGATAGAGGATAGCAAACCACTTCTAAAAGCTCTACGTGACTTAGCCTAGAATCAGCAGAATTTCGCTGCACTTGTTTTCTGAACACTGGATTAAAGTCTTTTTCAGAGCAACCGTAGAGTGACTTTTCAAGTTGAGCCTTAAATTAGGCTTTTAGCCTGTAGATAAAGCATTAAAGTAAACAGTTCTGAAGAAACAGCAGCGTTTAATGCTTAATTAATGGTATGTAGGTTAATCTTACGCACAATAATTTCAGCGATAGAATCACATTGGGTTGTTTTATATTACGTATCAATGTAATTAGTTTGACCATCATCCAAAACCTTACGATCAATAACGAGGTGTTGGTAAATTACTTCAGCCTCATCCGAAACTGAAACAACTTGATATGAACATCCGACCTCACCAACGACATTGCCAACATTATATAAACTGTCTACTGCATAAATTTGCTCATTCAGCGGCAAATAACTAGCAGAATGTTTTTCACGTACGACACTTAAACTATCAATATGACTGATATCGACCACATTTTTAGTGTTAAAAAGTAAAAAAGTGATCTGACAATCTCGGTGCCCCGAGCGTGTAGGGTCACTGGAAATGGTTAACTTTAGTATACTGAAAAAGGCTTTATTTTATAAATTATTTATTAGTTTAATGGTTGCATGGATTCTTAAGATAAAGCCTGCATTACAGCAGACAAATAGCCCGGGTTACTTAGTGACGATACACGCCATAACCGACATGCTCTATGTATTCCACTTCCCGTAATGCAGCTTCGACACTTTGCTTTGGGAAAGTACTTATCCGCTGCTGAACAGGCCTCCGTCATACTAGGCATTATTTTAGCTATTTTCTTATGAAAAGTTACAATCTAGGTAGTCTCGTATCCGTTCCATTTGTCTGTAGCTGCTGCCTCACAAATTTGGGGTAGTATGGCTTTAATACTCTGCATAGATAAAATAGCTAAGCCTGTCACTAAATAGAGTGAGTTCTCATTTCTAAAGACGTCTTCAGTTCCGTTTGTAAGTAATTCATTTTTCTGTTCAGGCTTAAAAGCCTCATCTTGCTGTACTGTTCTGCTGCTTCATAGGCCACCTATTATTTGAATAATGATTATAATCACTATGCTGATTCCAATAATCCAAGCGTGTGTTTTTAATATTTGCTTGCTTATTCTTTTGTTTCTAGCCTGTTTACTTTCTATTGTCATCATTGAACCTACTTACGTTTATCCAACCGTATGATTACATTTTGGATACTGATTGCGCGCCGAAAAGAGACCATTCTTACCTTTTCCTTTACTATTTTTCCAGTTAGGTCACTGACTAGTCTAGTCACTGTATGCTAGGGACTCTAGGTATACAAAGCAGTGACTGAAATTTACGGCATAGATTTCTCAGCGTATATTGATTTTGAGTGTATCGCTGGAAATTGAGATCTTTAAGAATAGGAGCTATTCAACGGTGAAGAATAAGCAGGTTTTAAACGTCATAAATCCATCAACTGGAGAGACTCTAACGGAGTTGTCAGTCGATGATGCTGATAGTGCGTTAAATAAGCTGAGTAAGGCGCAAGCACTCTTTGCTGAAAAGTCTCGCCAGCTGCCACTGCATGAACGCATAGCCATCCTTGAAAAGCTGGTGCTGCAGATAGCTAATGAGCATGAGAGCTTTGCTATGACAATTGCAGAGGAGGGTGGAAAGCCACTGTGTGATGCTCGTATTGAGGTCTCACGCGCTGTTGCCGGCATTCGCACGACGATTGCTACAGTGAGTGAGCAGCATGGTAATGTCATCCCGATGGGTTACCAGCAGTCTTCCTCTGGACGAATAGCCTTTACTCAGGTCTCTCCGCGGGGTGTGGTGCTCGCTTTTAGTGCCTTTAATCATCCGCTCAACCTAATTATTCATCAGATTATTCCAGCCTTTGCTAGCGGATGTCCCTGTGTGGTCAAGCCAGCCCCTGATACACCCATGTCGTGCATCAAGTTGATAGAGGCGATGTATGAGGTGGGCGTCCCAGAGGATTATATTAGCTACGTTATCACTGCAGATCTAAACATTGCTGATGCCCTAGTACGCAGTAAAGAGCTGGCTTTTTTTAGTTTTATTGGTTCAGCAAAAGTCGGCTGGATGTTACGTTCACGGCTGCAGCCCGGCGTTCGCTGTGCACTAGAGCATGGTGGTGTAGCACCTTGTATCGTCTCGTCATCAGCAGATATGTCAAAGGCAATCCCTGCCATTACAAAAGGGGCTTTCTATCACGCAGGTCAGGTCTGTGTCAGTACACAGAGAGTCTATGTGGAGGAGTCAATTTATCTGCAGTTTGTCGAACAACTAACTAGTGCTATTAGAGCGCTAAAAACAGGTGCAGCAACAGAAGAAGCCACCGATGTTGGGCCATTAATTCGACCGCAGGAAGCACTTCGGGTGCATCAGTGGGTTAAAGAAGCTGAACACATGGGCGCTGTGATTGCTGTCGGTGGTGAACCCCCTAAAGATAATTTCTATCAGCCAACGCTACTGCTATCACCTAGTCTCGACGCAAAAGCCAGTTGCGAGGAAATATTTGGCCCCGTGTTATGTGTCTATCCAGTACGTGATCTTGATCATGCTTTAGAGCTAGCCAATGTTGCGCCCTATGCTTTTCAAGCATCAATTTTTACCGAGCAACTGGATGAGGTTTATCGTGCTTATGCTGCTTTTGATGCCTCTGCGATCATGGTTAATGATCATACCGCCTTCCGCGATGATGCCATGCCCTTTGCAGGATTAAACGTCTCAGGTTTAGGTGTCGGTGGCATTGCTTACACCCTTGAAGAAATGCAGTTTGAAAAAATGTTGGTGCTGAATCAGCATTGATCCCCTCATAGGATTAGGAGTAGTAATGAAAGCATCAGATTTGATGGTGAAGTGTCTAGAAGAAGAAGGTATTGAGTATATTTTTGGTGTTCCTGGTGAAGAGAATGCTGACTTCATGATGAGCCTTGAGGAGTCTAAGCAGATTAGATTTGTTCTCACCCGACATGAGCAGGGTGCTGCATTTATGGCCGAGATTTATGGCCGACTGACTGGTACTCCAGCGGGCTGTCTAAGTACCTTAGGGCCAGGCGCGACTAACCTAATTACGGGTGTTGCCGACGCTAATATGGATCGGGCGCCGATGTTGGTCTTAACAGGGCAGGGTAGTACACGTCGTCTGCATAAAGAGTCACATCAAATTATGGATGTGGTAAAGATGTTTGAGCCAGTAACCAAATGGGCAACCAGTATTATTCACGCTGATAATATTCCTGAAGTGATGCGCAAAGCGGTGCGACTTGCTCGCAGTGAAAAGCCGGGTGCTGTGTTGGTTGAGTTGCCTGAAGATATTGCGACGCATGATACTGAGATACTACCGATGAAGCCAATTCGTTTCCGGCGTTCATGTGCCAATCAAGAAATGCTGTTATCTGCTGTAGAAAAACTTAAGGCCGCGTGTCGTCCCTTGATTTTGGCAGGTAACGGCTGTGTTCGTAAGCGCAGTGCCCACTATCTGCGTGAGCTAGCAGAACTGACTGGGATTGGTGTTTTAAATACCTTTATGGCAAAAGGCGCTATTGACCCTGACAGTGAACAATCACTCTATACCATTGGTTTAGGCTCTAAAGATATTGGAACCTGCGCCATAGATGCTGCTGATCTAGTGTTGTCTATCGGTTTTGATATGGTCGAGTATCCTCCAAGCCTTTGGAATGAGCAGGGTAAGAAGTCTATTATTCACCTTGATTTCCTACCCGCTGAAATCGACAGTGCCTATCATCCTGAGATTGAATTAGTCGGTGATATCGCTGATACATTGAAGGCGTTATTGGTAGAGCTTAAACGCCATGGCGAATTCGATTACGATCTTTCTCAGCAGGCTGGGGTTAGGGCTCAAATGCAGGCTGAGTTGATGCGCTATAGCGATGATAAAACCAGTGGCATTATTAAACCGCAAAAAGTACTGCACGATGTTCAGCAAGTTTACGCAGAAGACGGTTTATTGTTATCCGATGTTGGTGCTCACAAGATGTGGATTGCACGACATTATCATTGTAAAACGCCGAATGGCTGCTTGATTCCGAATGGGTTCTGTTCCATGGGATTTGCCTTACCAGGCGCTATTGCAGCATCAATTGTCGACCCGCAGAGAAAGATATTAGGGATTGCTGGTGATGCCGGTTTCTTGATGAATGTGCAGGAGATGGAAACAGCAACACGACTGAATAGTAATATCACCATTATGGTCTGGGAAGATCATATGTATGGCTTGATTGCTTGGAAACAGTCTGCACATTTTGGTAAACATACTGATCTCTCGTTTACTAACCCAGACTGGGACTTACTGGCGCAATCATTTCGTTGGGACTACCAATTTGTTGGGGAGAGTGAGCAACTGTTGGCCGCTTTGAATCATGCTGTGAATCATAAGGGCCCAAGCCTAATCGTTATACCCATCGACTACAAAGAAAATGATAAGTTAACGCAGCAGCTAGGTGAACTAACTTGTACTATCTAGCGGCTAGCTATTTCCACAAAGGTGAATGTCATGAATGATCTCCAACAACTCGCACAAGCTGTTATTCAATGGGGAGCCTTGACCTTATTGTTTGTTGTCGGCATCAGTGTGTTGATTATTGTGGTGCTCTACTTTATTGATAAAACTCAGACCACCCAAACGATACGACGCAACTACCCTGTTGTCGGACGTTTTCGTTATTTTTTTGAACACTTGGGTGGCTTTCTTCGGCAATACTTTTTTGCTATGGATAGAGAGGAACTACCTTTTAATCGGGCGGAGCGTTCTTGGGTTTATAGGGCAGCAAAGAATGTCGATACAACGATTGCTTTTGGTTCGACCAGACCACTGAATCAGGAAGGTGAAGCGATGTTTTTGAACAGTGCGTTCCCGACCCTTTCAGAGGAGATAGCAGAGCCTAAATCGATAACCGTAGGTGCAGGCAGCTGCAACAAGCCATACACCACTAAATCAGTTATTAATGTCTCCGGCATGAGCTATGGCTCAATCTCCGCACCAGCGATACGTGCCTTATCAAACGGTGCTCGTGAAGCAGGTATTTGGATGAATACCGGTGAAGGCGGGCTGTCTCCTTACCACTTAGAAGGAGGCTGCGATATCGTCTACCAAATTGGTACAGCAAAGTATGGTGTGCGCAATCTCGATGGGACACTAAGCGATGATAAGTTGCGCGAAGTATCAGCACATGAACAGGTGCGGATGTTTGAAATTAAAATGAGTCAGGGTGCCAAGCCAGGGAAAGGTGGCATTTTACCTGCTATCAAAGTCACTGAAGAAATTAGTCGTATCCGAGGCATACCGGTGGGCATCGATTCAATCAGCCCTAACGGCCATGAAGACATAAAAAATGTTTCAGACTTGCTCGATATGATTCAACGTATTCGAGAAGTCACCGGCAAACCGGTGGGTTTCAAATTAGTGGTTGGGCAGCTAGAGTTTTTTGATGACTTGTTGCAGGAGGTGCATAAGCGTGGCACTAAAAGCGCCCCAGATTTTATTACTATCGATAGTGCTGACGGGGGTACAGGTGCTGCACCACAACCCTTAATGGACTATATGGGGATGCCGCTGCAAGAGAGCCTGCCACTGGTTGTGAATGCACTGCATGCCTATGACTTACGTCAGCGAGTCAGGGTAATATCTTCAGGGAAATTAATCACCCCTGGCAAGGTAGCCTGGGCGCTAGCGATGGGTGCTGACTTTGTCACCTCTGCTCGAGGCTTCATGTTTGCACTAGGTTGCATTCAGGCGATGCAGTGTAATAAAAACACCTGTCCTACAGGCATTGCGACACATAATAAAGACCTCCAACACGGTTTGGTACCTGAAGACAAGGCTGTCCGGGTCGCAAATTTTGCTAATAAGATTGTTTATGGTGTTGGCCTGATTGCTCATTCATGTGGCGTCACTGAACCCCGCCAGCTAGAGCGACAACATATTCGAGTGATCGAGAATAGTGGTCGTTCAATATCGCTGGCAACGGTACACCCGATCCCAGAAATTAACCCACAATATAGTGCTGCCGAGGGTGGTCAAAAAAAATAGGTTTGATAGAATTTTCAGATCAGCACCTGTACTTAGTAATTCAACCCATGCTAAGAATTTAATCAAGTAGTGAAGGCTGATCTGGAATATTCATTGCCTAACAGAGCGTATTATGACAGCTGAAGATCACACTCAAACGGCGTCCATCGTCCATCGTTTGGCGCAAAGCCTGTTGGCACAAAAACAAAGCTTAGCCGTGGCTGAATCCTGCACGGGAGGCTGGCTGGCCAAGTCTTGTACTGATTTAGCAGGAAGTTCTCAATGGTTTGAGCGCGGTTTGGTGACCTATAGTAATGCTTCAAAGGTTGATCTGTTAGCCGTACCGCTAGCAACAATCGAAGAGCAGGGAGCAGTGAGTGAGGCAACGGTCAGCGCTATGGTTGCTGGACTACTTGATCGCAGCCCCGCGGATTGGGTGATTGCGGTATCAGGTGTTGCTGGGCCGGATGGTGGCAGTCCGATCAACCCCGTGGGTAGCGTTTGGTTTGCATGGCAACAGCGCGGGCATGCAGCGTTCACCAGCAAGCACGTGTTTGCAGGCAATCGCGAGGCTATTCGAGAGTCGGCAGTGAACTTTGCAATCGTGCAATTAATCGATTATCTAAAATGAATCTTCGTCGCATGTTTCTAACAGTCTGGCCCAACGAGGTACAGGTCGAGCAGCTATACCAACTGCAGGGTGACTATATCGGCTGTGGTAAAGAAGTCAGCCCTGAAAATCTTCATATGACCTTATTGTTTATGGGAGATATGCGAGATGATGAGGTTGACTGTTTGATTCAAGCTGCGCAAAATCTTGTGGTTAGGCCATTTATTATCCACTTGGATCGTCTCGGCTACTTTCCTAAGAAAAAAATCTTCTATGTCGCACCTAGCACTGTTCCTGACGAATTAACGCAGCTACAACGTCGATTACGCAGTTGTGCGCAACACTGTGGTGTGCAGCAGTTAAGTAAAAAGTATTTGCCTCATGTATCGTTACAGAGGAATAGTGAGATTCCATTATCTAATCCATCATTTTCGCCAATTGAGTGGGAAATTGACGAATTTCATCTAGTGGAGTCACGTTTGGATCGTCGTGCCGTGCTGTATAATTCAATCGAAAGCTTTAGCTTGATAAATCACAGCTAGACGCCCTAGATTGCGCCATTTAAGATAGCAGCATAGCTTTATAACTGTATTACAGAGGAACCCTATTTTGGACGAAGATAAGAAGAAAGCATTAGTTGCTGCATTAGGCCAGATTGAACGTCAATTCGGTAAAGGTGCCGTTATGCGTATGGGGGATGATGCCGCGCATCGTGATATTGAGGTTATTTCTAGTGGTTCGTTAACCCTAGATGTCGCCTTGGGTATTGGTGGTCTACCTAGAGGACGCGTGATTGAGATTTTTGGTCCAGAGTCATCAGGTAAGACGACCTTAACGTTGCAGGTGGTTGCACAGTGTCAGGCACTGGGTGGCACAGCCGCCTTTGTTGATGCCGAGCACGCCCTAGATCCGGGTTATGCTCAAAAGCTGGGTGTTAACGTTGATGATCTGCTGGTATCACAACCTGATACGGGTGAGCAGGCGCTGGAAATCACCGATATGTTGGTACGTTCCAGTGCTGTTGATGTCGTCATTGTTGACTCAGTTGCAGCGCTGACCCCACGCGCCGAGATTGAAGGCGATATGGGTGACTCACATATGGGCTTGCAAGCACGTCTGATGTCACAGGCATTAAGGAAACTTACCGGAAACATTAAACGTTCCAACACGATGGTAATTTTCATTAACCAGATTCGTATGAAAATTGGCGTCATGTTTGGCAGTCCGGAAACCACCACCGGTGGTAATGCCTTAAAATTTTACGCTTCAGTACGCCTTGATATTCGTCGCATTGGTGCGATTAAGAAGGGTGATGAAATTCTGGGTAATGAGACACGCGTTAAAGTCGTGAAGAATAAGGTCGCGCCTCCATTCAAAATAGCTGAGTTTGAGATTCTCTATGGTGAAGGTATTTCACGCCTCGGTGAATTAATCGACTTAGGTGTCGATAATGGCTTCGTTAAAAAAGCGGGATCTTGGTATAGCTATGGTGAAGCACGTATTGGCCAGGGTAAGGAAAACGCCAAGACCTATCTAAAAGAGCATCCAGAAATAGTGACTGAACTTGATCAGTTACTTCGCGCTAAACTGCTACCTGATGTGGGTAAGAAAAGCAGTGACGCAGAAAAAGATATTGAAAGCGAAGAAGCCTGAACGTGATGCCTATGCTTGCGCCATTGATTTGTTATCGAGGCGCGAGCATTCGCAACTTGAGCTGCGGGTGAAATTAGAAAAGCGTGAATTTCCACAGGAACAAATAGAAAAAGCATTGGAACAGTTGATCACTCGTGACTATCAGAGTGATCAACGTTTCCTCGAAGATTTTGTCCGCTCACGTGTTCTGCGTGGCAAAGGCCCCCTACTTATCTCTCAGGAACTCCGGCAACGCGGTGTCGATCGATCGGCATTTGAAGCGCATTGTCACGAGTGTGAAATCGATTGGTATGAGGTTGCTGAGCAGACGTATCTTAAAAAATTCGGTGAAATTGCGGCTGTTTCGATGCGTGAGCGTGCAAAACGCGTACGTTTTATGCAATCGAAAGGTTTTCCCGGTGATATAATCGGCCGAATCTGTCGCAAATAGCGATCATCAGACACATTAGACATACATTTAGGAAGTTGGCATGGAAGGTAGTGCACAAATACGTAGCGCATTTTTAGATTATTTTCAGCGCGAAGGGCATACAGCTGTACCTACTAGCTCGTTAGTGCCAGCTGCAGATGCCACCCTGCTATTCACCAATGCCGGTATGGTGCAATTCAAAGACGTTTTCCTAGGTAATGAGACTTTGCCCTATGTGCGAGCCACCTCCAGTCAACGTTGTGTACGTGCTGGTGGTAAACATAATGATTTAGAGAATGTCGGTTATACCGCACGCCATCATACTTTTTTTGAAATGCTCGGTAACTTCAGTTTTGGTGATTACTTCAAGCGTGAAGCTATTCACTATGCTTGGGACTTCCTAACTAAGGTGGCTGATTTGCCAGTCGATCGTCTTTGGGTCACGGTATTTGAAGATG
Source organism: Gammaproteobacteria bacterium (assembly GCA_029253965.1). Lineage (GTDB taxonomy): Bacteria > Pseudomonadota > Gammaproteobacteria > UBA4575 > UBA4575 > UBA4575. The sequence goes on along the minus strand of JAQWYM010000046.1, from coordinate 4,479 downwards.
ATGATGAGGCGGCTAAGATTTGGCTGGATGATATAGGCGTTAATCCTGAGCGCTTACGCCGCATCGGCGCTAAAGATAATTTCTGGTCGATGGGTGATACCGGTCCTTGTGGCCCCTGCACAGAAATATTTTATGATCACGGTGATCATATTGCCGGTGGCCCCCCGGGCAGTCCGGATGAGGATGGTGATCGCTATGTAGAGATCTGGAATCTAGTCTTCATGCAATATGAACGGGATAGTTCTGGCCATCTCAACCCATTATCACGGCCCTCGGTTGATACCGGTATGGGTTTGGAGCGCTTATGTGCTGTTTTACAGGGCGTTAACAGCAACTATGACACGGATTTATTTCAAGGGCTGATCCAGCAAACAGCTGAGATGGCTAAGATAAAAGATCTGCAGAACCCTTCACTGAAAGTCATCGCTGATCATATTCGATCATGCAGTTTTTTGATTGCCGATGGTGTGATGCCATCTAATGAAGGACGAGGTTATGTCTTGCGTCGCATTATTCGTCGTGCAGCGCGTCATGGGCATCGTTTAGGCCTACAAGAACCGTTTTTCCATACCCTGGTAAAGCCACTGATTGAGAGTCTGCATGGCACCTTTCCTGAGTTGATAGCGCAGGCTGACAGTGTGCAGCGTGGTCTCTTGAATGAGGAGATGCGCTTTGCTGAAACGCTCACTCAAGGGATGCGTATCTTGCAGGATGAGTTTGAAAATCTTAGCGGGAATACCATTGCTGGTGAGACAGTCTTTAAGTTATACGACACTTTTGGCTTTCCTGTCGATCTGACTGCAGATGTTGCACGTGAAAAAGGCCTGAGTCTTGACCTTGAAGGCTTTCAGCGAGAGATGCAGCAGCAACGCGAGCGGGCACGTGAAGCCAGCCGTTTTGGTGAGGGCTATGATGTTGCCTTGGATGTTAAATCAAGCACCATCTTTACCGGTTATAGCCTGTTGGAAGAGCAATCTGAGGTGAGTGAACTGTTTATTGAAAATCAAGCAGTTGAGCGGGTGACTAGTGATCAAGAAGCGATCATTTTCTGTAAAAGCACGCCATTCTATGCGGAGTCTGGAGGCCAGGTTGGTGACCAAGGATTACTGCTTGCTGAAGGTGTTAGATTCGAGGTGAGTGACACACAAAAAAGAGGTAATGGTTTTGCTCACTTTGGTAAATTACTCACAGGTGAGATAAAAGTCGGGCAGATGCTGACATCTCAAGTTGATCAAAGTTATAGAAATAAAATTGTTTTGAATCACTCAGCAACGCATCTGATGCATGCTGCTTTACGCGAGGTGCTGGGTCCTCATGTGCAACAAAAAGGCTCTTTAGTTAATGCTGAGAGGCTACGTTTTGATTTTTCACATGATGCAGCAGTGACGCGAGATCAAATTAGAAAGATTGAACAACTGGTTAATCAACAGATTCGAAAAAACACAGCGACAACCGCAGAGCTTATGAACAAAGAAGAGGCTCTAGCAGCAGGTGCCATGGCTCTCTTTGGTGAAAAGTATGGGGATGAAGTGCGTGTGCTTTCGATCGGTGATTTTTCAACAGAACTCTGTGGCGGTACTCACGTAGAACGTGCTGGAGATATTGGTAGTTTCATTATTGTTGCAGAAAGTGGCACAGCATCTGGTGTTAGACGCATTGAAGCCTTAACTGGCCCAGAAGCGCTGCGATGGTTACAAGACTACCGTGATGACTTTGAACGTACGGCACAGACATTGAATGCACCTATTGCTGATGTTGTAGCAAAATCCTCTGCATTAGTTGAGCGTAATAAAGAGTTAGAAAAAGAGCTGTCTAAAATCAAGGCTAAGGTAGCAACGCAGGCGGGTGCTGATATAGCCGGTCAGGCGATTGAAATAGAGGGCTGCAAAGTATTAGCGTATGAGCTTGAAGGAGCGGATAGCAAAGCATTACGCGAGACACTAGATAAACTCAAAGATAAATTGGGTTCAGCAGCTATCGTATTAGCAAGCATAAGCAATAATAAAGTGAGTCTGGTTGCCGGTGTCACCAAGGACCAAACAGCTAAGATTAAAGCCGGTGATTTAGTCAACATGGTTGCACAACAAGTCGGTGGTAAAGGCGGTGGTCGACCAGAAATGGCGCAGGCAGGTGGTGATAATCCAGCTGCTTTAGCAGAAGCATTAAAGAGCGTGCCGATTTGGATACGTGAGCAACTATAGGGTATTACTGTGGCAGTAATTGTACAAAAATATGGGGGTACATCGGTCGGTAGTGTCGAGCGTATCCAGCACGTTGCCGACAAGGTGATCTCTTACCGTGAACAGGGGCATGAGGTCATTGTTGTTGTCTCAGCTATGAGTGGTGAAACAGATCGTCTACTCGGTCTTGCTAAAGGCGTGCAAGGCGATTATCCAACCGGCCCAGAGCTGGATGTTTTACTCTCTACTGGAGAGCAGGTCACTATCGCTTTGTTGGCAATGGCACTTAATCAGCGTGGCTGCAAAGCGATATCGCGAACCGGTCATCAGCTAGGTATTAAGACAGACAGTGCCTTTAATAAGGCACGTATTACAGAGATGGATGAGTCTGGTATTAAAGCCTTATTAGCGCAAGACCAGGTGATTGTCGTTGCTGGATTTCAAGGGCTGGATGATAACGGTAATATCACCACCTTAGGGCGTGGTGGCTCTGATACAACAGCTGTAGCGATAGCCGCGGCGATCAAGGCAGATGAATGTCAGATATTTACCGACGTTGATGGTGTCTACACCACTGACCCACGGGTCGAACCAAACGCACGGCGTCTTGAAAAGATCACCTTTGAAGAGATGTTAGAGATGGCTAGTCTCGGCTCAAAGGTCTTACAAATTCGTGCTGTTGAGTTTGCAGGGAAATATAAAGTGCCTTTACGCGTGCTATCCAGCTTTAAAGAAGGTGACGGCACATTGATTACAACAGAGGAAAATCAGATGGAAGAGGCCAAGATTGCAGGCATCGCATTTAATCGTGATGAGGCCAAGCTAAGCGTTAAGGGTGTGCCCGATCAGCCAGGTATAGCCGCAAAGATTTTGGGTCCCATATCCAGTGCCAATATTGAAGTTGATATGATCGTGCAAAATGTAGCTTGGGATAATACCGCTAACTTTACTTTTACCGTTCATCGCAATGATTACAATCGTGCCTTGGGAGTTTTACAGGATACAGCGAAACAATTGGGAGCTTTGGATGTCAATGGTGATACAAGTATTGTAAAAGTGTCACTAATTGGCGTTGGTATGCGCTCACATGCGGGTATTGCTAGTGAAATGTTTGACTGTTTAGCGCAAGAGGGTATTAATATCAGAATGATTTCAACCTCAGAGATAAAGATATCTGTGGTTGTGGATGAGAAGTATCTCGAGTTAGCGGTAAGGTGTTTGCATGAGAATTTTGATTTAGCAGATAGTATAAAAGAAGAATCATTATAGTATATAATGATTACGTTCTTCAGGCTGCGGCAAGTAATTTTGGGTTTGGCGTTGTCTGGGATTTAAAGGTAATAAATCGTAAGGAAAATATAACGGAGGGTTGGGGATGTTGATTTTAACCCGCAGAGTTGGAGAAACTCTGATGATTGGGGACAATGTGTCAATCACAGTGCTGGGCGCTAAGGGTAGCCAAGTTCGTCTTGGTGTCAATGCACCACGGGAAGTATCCGTACATAGAGAAGAAATCTATGCGCGGATACAGAAAGAAAATGAGGTGGAGGAAGACTTATAAAGTCAGACTGCTAGTGTGAGTATTCATTGGGATAATTAATTCACTAACCACTATCTATTTATTGTTGCATGGAGGACTCATAGCCACATAATGAGCGAGTCAACCTTATGTCAGTTAGCATCATCTAATAACACAGGGTTGACTGTCACTACACTCAGACATCTCAAAAGACGGTTAGTGTGGTTTCTTTGAAATATCATTCAATGTTAGCGTTATGAGGATTAATAGCGTTTTTTCTCAGAGCTATTACAAACCCTAGTTTAAAGTGGGAATACCTAATAATGGTTCCTATGGCTAGAGTCTCTAGTTACGACGAGTCATTCTGGGTTTAGTGCGAGCAATGATTTATTAATAATACGGCGTATATCCTCGTAGCAGCCATGGTTGTACTTACAACTATGCGTTTGTATCACGGTTTACATCAGTCTAACCGCTTATTCTTAATTGAAAAGCACGCCCAAATTTGCGACACTCTCGCTCGCACTATTTAACATCGTCTAACGACCTATTATTATCCAACATAGTCGTTTGCTGCAGCGTTTGTTGTGACTAAAGATTTATTGCTGTGATATTAAATACGGTTAAAGCGTTTTAAAGTGTTGATTTGTATTGTGGAGAAGTGGCCGAGCGGCTGAAGGCGCTCCCCTGCTAAGGGAGTATAGGGTTTATAGCTCTATCGAGGGTTCGAATCCCTCCTTCTCCGCCATTATTAAGAGAATAGTAAAGATTTCTCTTGTA
>JAQWYM010000026.1 GCA_029253965.1 Gammaproteobacteria bacterium | reverse complement strand
GCCCTGGATTGTGATTCCAGTCGTCGTGGGTTCGAGTCCCATCATTCACCCCATCTTAATTCTGTAAGATCATTTTCAAAGCTGTTGCCGGAGTCTGTATGAATCTTAATGCGCGCGCTGTGATCGTTTTCCTTCTGTTCTTACTCATAATTCCAATCGTTCAAGCTACCAAGGGTGTTGAGCCTTTACCTCAAGCTTGCCTATCGGACTGCATTCAACCGTTTAATACCGTGCTAGGACAATCACCACAGGGCGTCATCGCGTACTCCAACTGCTCTGCGCGTTGCGTGCTACCAAAAGCACAGTTTAGTCAGGGTGTGTTTACGGGTATCAGTTGGCAGTGTGTCGAATTTGCACGGCGCTGGCTGTTACACAATTTTGGCGTGGTCTATGGCAGCGTTGATATTGCCGCTGATATTTGGGATCTACAGACGGTTACCTCGTCTGACAAAAGCCAGCAATTTAGCTTTGAATCTAAGGTGAATGGTGAGGTCTCTGAGGCCCCACAGCGTGGCGATTTATTGATCTATGCGCAGCAATTTTTAAACACAGGCCATGTCGCTGTGGTGCTAAAAGTAGATGATCTAAATCAAAAGATTTGGTTGGGCGAGCAAAATTATAGTAACCAACTGTGGCAGGGCGACTATGCACGGGTGATTACTTTTGTGCGGCAGGCAGATAAGGTTTTTCTATTGGACCCCTATTTGCTCGGTTGGAAGCGCGTTATTCGCTAATGATTGTTTGTTTTTTAGACGGAAATGCAAATTCTCGACATTAGGCCGATTTTATTATCGTCTAGTGCTAACTATTCGGCATAATTTTGGATATACTACGCCGCTTCCATATTGATTGGCCTGTATGTGCGAGAGTGGCGGAATTGGTAGACGCGCTGGTTTTAGGTACCAGTGGGGTAACCCGTGAGAGTTCGAGTCTCTCCTTTCGCACCAGACCTAATCAATCCCAAATTCAAGAATTTTCCCAAGTTACAGCGCATCGCTGTCTGTGAGGTTAGTACACACATGCAAGTATCGGTAGAAGAAGTAGGCCAATTAGGCCGTAAAATGACCATTATTGTTCCCGCCGATAAGATCGAGGCAGAAGTGAGCCAGCGTCTTAATACGATGAAGGGTCAAGCTAAGATCGATGGTTTCCGTCCAGGTAAGGTGCCAATGAACGTTGTTAAGCAGCGTTACGAAGGTTCAATACGACAGGAAGTACTAGCTGATCAAATGCAGGCGAGTTATCGCGACGCAGTGCTGCAGGAGAAGCTGCGGCCAGCCGCTGCACCGACAATCCAACCAGAGCATATTGAATCTGGTGAGGATCTAACTTTTGTTGCACACTTTGATGTTTATCCTGAGATCAGCGTATCAGATTTCACGCAGATTGAAGTCACTGTGCCGGTTTCAGAAGTTGAAGATAAGCATATCGAATACACCCTGACTAATATGCGCGAGCAGCATAAAGACTATGCTGAAGAAGCAGTTGCTGCAGAAAATGGTCATCGTGTGACCATGGATTTCGTCGGTAAATTGGACGGTGTAGAGTTTGAGGGCGGTAAGTCAGAAGATTATCGTTTAACCCTTGGCGGCGGCGGCATGATTGCTGGTTTTGAAGATAATATCGTCGGTATGAAAGCCGGTGAAGATAAGACCTTCATGATTACCTTCCCAGAAGACTATGGTAACGAGCAGTTGGCTGGTCAAGAAGCGAGTTTTGAAATTGCATTGAAGCTTGTTGAAAGCGGTACATTACCAGAAGTCGATGCTGACTTCGTAAAAGGTTATGGTATCGAAAGTGGTGAAGAAACTGAGCTTCGCGCTAAGATTAAAGAATCATTAGAGAACGAATTAAAGACACAGATTGGTAATAAATCTAAGGCCGCAGTTATGGAATGCGTGATCGATAATCACGAGTTTGAAGTGCCTGAGTCTTTGATTGCGCAAGAAGTTGAAGCGCTGCGTAAGCAGGCAGCGGAAAACTTCCAGATGCAACAGTCAGCAGATTTGCCTGATGAATTGTTTATTGATGAAGCTAAGCGTCGTATAAAGCTAGGTCTAGTCATTGGTGAGATTGTTAACCAGCAAAAGCTGCAAGTGAATCCTGTTGAAGTAGAACAGCGCATCGAACAGATTTCGCGACAATATCAAGACTCGCAACAGGTGATTGAATATTACAGCAGTAACACGCAGGCGCGAGCTAGTATTGAAGCCGTGGTGATGGAAGATCAGGTGGTAAGTTGGGTCTTGTCTCATGCAAAAATAGTTGAGCAAAAAGAAGAGTTTGACGAGTTGGTTAAACCTAACCAACAACAGCAGTAGTTGGTTTGTTAGACCTTAGGATTAATTAAATTTTAGGTAGGTGTTGCATGGCGAATGAATACGTTGATAGCCCTTCGATGAATCTAGTGCCAATGGTGGTTGAGCAATCAGCTCGTGGCGAACGCGCCTATGACATTTACTCGCGCTTATTAAAAGAGCGTGTGATTTTTATTGTCGGCCCAATCGAAGATTATATGGCGAATTTAATTGTCGCCCAGATTCTCTTTTTAGAGTCTGAAAATCCTGAGAAAGATATTTCTATCTATATTAATTCGCCAGGTGGGTCGGTTACTGCGGGCATGGCAATTTATGACACCATGCAATTTGCTAAGCCAGATATTAGTACCTTAT
>JAQWYM010000003.1 GCA_029253965.1 Gammaproteobacteria bacterium | reverse complement strand
CTGCTTTTTTCTTCGCCGCTGCCTTTTTCTTAGGTGCTGCTTTTTTCTTTGCGGCTACCTTTTTCTTAGGTGCTGCTTTTTTCTTTGCGGCTACCTTTTTCTTAGGTGCTGCTTTTTTCTTCGCAGTTACAGTCTTGCGTTTGATGGCCATCAAAAATTTCTCCGAACTCGAATATTAATTATAAGAACGAAATTGAGTATAAACAACAAATGCAAAAAAGCTACTTTTTTTAGTTTCAAATTAAATGTTAGCAGTAACTATTTTTTATCGTTTTAAAATAGTGGTAAAAACTTGTGCCGCATTAGGATCAAATTGATTAGCTAGAATATTTTTTGAAAATACTATTCCATTGCTATTATTAAATTCCATTCATCTTTATTTACCGGCATAACAGATAAGCGATTCCCTTTACGTACTAGGGCCATGTCTTCTAATCCCTTTTTTTCACGCAGTTCTTGCAGGCTAATGACGCGCTTCATTTTTCGCTTATATTTAACATCAACCATAAACCATCGTGGATTGTCTGGATCGCTTTTCGGGTCATAGTGTTTGTCTTTTGAATCAAATGCAGTGTGATCGGGGTAACTTTCTTTGTGAATTGTCATGACACCAATAATGCCAATTTCATCGCAGTTTGAGTGATAGAGAAAGGCGAGGTCACCTTTTTTCATCTGATCTCGCATCATGTTGCGTGCTTGATAGTTGCGAACACCATCCCAATGCTCAATCTTGTCTCGCTTTAGATGATCGATGCTGTATTCACTGGGTTCTGACTTCATTAACCAATATTGCATAGTTATCCTTACTAATGAATTGCTAGAGAGCTAGCTAATAGGAAATGATTCTTGGATTAGGGATTGCCGCTGATTAAGAGTGCGCTCTCCAGAGTACCGTGGTTTTCCGCGTACCTTGAACCAAAGGTTCAAGTGGGACTGTGGTTGACAGTGTTAGGCTCTCCGTAGAACGGATATGCACACTACTAATCAAACCGAACAAACCCGAGGTGTGTTAATAGGCTCAAGGGGATTAACGGCTGACTCACAAATACTTCAGAGGCGCAGCTTTAGTCTACGCCGCGCAGGCTTATAATTCCAACTGTTGATTAGTACGTATTGCTTCTTCAAGGCGGTCATTTAGGCTACGTAACTTATTACTTATATGTTCTGCCTTGGTTTCATTTGTTACCTTGGTTTCTAAGTAATCATTAGCCATGTTCAATGCAGCCATAATAGTGACACGATCAGAACCGATGGCGTTACCACCCTCGCGGACTTCTACGATGCGCTGATTTAGGAGGTCGACTGAAGCACGGAGTGCAGATTCCTGGCCTGTCGTGCAAGCAATGCGGTATTCTTTTTCAAGTACCTTGACAGCGATTGGAGCGTTTTTGCTACTCATTCACTCTTCTCTAGTGATTTTAATCGATTGATGATCTTCTCAACACGTATGCGCGCTTGATCTTGTTTTTCTAAGAGATTCTCACGTTCCGCACTGAATTCTACTTTTTGCTCACGTAATTCTCGATTTTCATCTTTTAATTGCGCGCATATAGCGATCAGTTCATCGATACGCATCTCTAATCGTTTAAGGTCTTCGTCTTGCACTACGCTGTCCTAGATTGAATATCCTTACGATAGTAGTTTTTGTAATGTCGCTGGTCAATCTTCTTAGTTAAATCAAATACATTTTATAGAGACTTAAAAGAAGAAAGCTTTAGGTGTTAAACTCTATTTATGTATTTACCTAGCCATAATGAAGTTGAAGCCCTCCTAAAAAATGTTGCTTTAGAAACACGTGCCTCTGAGTGGCATGGCTTTCTCTGCGGTGTGTTATCCGTGGATATTGCTTATCCCTTGGAGACCTCTATTCAAACCTTGCTCTCAAATACGGCAGAAGTGGCAGTCGGTGACGATTTCAGCGGCCAAATTGATGAGGTTTATAATACCGTACGCACCCAATTGACTGATTCTAATCTGCAATTCGAGTTGTGCTTGCCAGAAGGTGAAGATATTCATCTCAGTCAGCAAGTGAATGCTCTTGCAGAGTGGTGCTCAGGCTTTCTCTATGGCCTCGCTAATGCCGGTATTCAAACAAAAAGTAAGCTCAGTCCCGATGTTGAAGAAATTCTGCAGGATTTTGGTGCGATTGCTCAGGTTGATGCTGCTGAGCTGGGTGATGAGGAAGAAGAGCTCTCTTTTGTCGAATTAGTTGAGTTTGTGCGAGTTGCGGTGTTGCTTCTGGCTGAGGAAGTTCAGCCTGTAACATCATCAGGAACTGTACATTAATCCTCGTACAGTCCGCCGATCACCTACTGTTTGTCAGAAACGCGCTATTATTAAGTCGTAGTTGAAAATCTAATGTGTTGATGAAAGGTGTTAAGCATCATTTATCAGCTGAGACACAAAGCCTCACATTGAGCATGAGATAAATTAGGTTATGAATAAAGAATTTATAAAGCGTCGTAAAAATCTGATGCGGATGATGGGTGAGGATGCAATCGCAATCTTGCCGGCAGCCATGGTTAAAACACGAAATCGAGATGTTGATCATGATTATCGGCAAGACAGCGATTTCTTATACGCCACCGGTTTTGAAGAGCCTGAGGCGGTCGCGGTTCTGATACCCGGTCGTGGGCATGGCCAATACATTCTTTTTTCTCGTGAACGTAATGAAGAAATGGAAACCTGGCATGGACGTCGAGCGGGGCAGCAGGGTGCGCTAGATCGTTATGATGCCGATGATGCTTTTCCAATTAGCGATATCGATGAAATTCTCCCCGGTCTCCTCGAGCAGCGCCAGCGTGTGTTTTACACCATGGGCATGTCTGCCGAGTTTGATCAACGCGTACTGGCTTGGCTTAAGCAGTTACGTGATGGTAGTCGTAATGGCACGCAAGCACCGCATGAACTGATTTCTCTGGATTACTTCATGCATGAGATGCGCCTCTTTAAATCGCCTCATGAAATTAAAATGATGAAGACGGCCGCTAAGGCCTCAGTGACTGCCCATCAACGTGCCCTGCAACGCTGTAAGCCAGGGCTCTATGAATATCAGGTTGAGGCCGAATTGTTGTATGAGTTTAAGCAGGCAGGCTGCGCCACCGCTTACCCTTCTATTGTCGGCGGCGGTGCAAATGGCTGCATCCTGCATTACACCGAAAATAATGAAGTTTTAAATGATGGTGAGCTATTACTGATTGATGCCGGTGCTGAATATCAGGGGTATGCCAGTGATATCACACGTACCTTTCCAGTCAATGGTCGCTTTTCTGATGCGCAAAGAACGTTATACGACTTAGTGCTAGAAGCGCAGCTGGCGGCAATTGCTGCCGTGCAGCCGGGAAATCATTGGGATGAACCGCATATGGCTGCCGTCAAAGTATTGACTAAGGGCATGGTTAAGTTGGGTATCCTTAAAGGTCGCCCAGCACAGCTTATAAAAGATGGTGCTTATCGTAAATATTACATGCATCGCACAGGGCATTGGCTGGGTTTAGACGTGCATGATGTCGGTGATTACAAAATTGATGAGCAATGGCGTATTTTTGAGCCTGGCATGGTGCTAACCGTAGAGCCTGGTATTTATATTCCAGAGGGTAGCCGAGGTGTGCCGAAGTGTTACAGGAACATAGGTATCCGTATAGAAGATGATGTTCGTGTGACTAAAGAGGGTAATGAAGTATTAACTCAAGCTCTGGTTAAATCATCTAAAGATATTGAGGCCCTGATGGCCACTAACACGGCCTAGTCGGCAACTAATTTAGTTATTCATACCTATGCAAGACACTATTAAACAATATGATGTGGTCATCGTTGGCGGTGGTCTCATCGGCATGGCGCTGGCTGCTGGCTTGGCGAAATCGCCGTTATCCATACTACTCCTAGAGCAAAACACAGTCGCTGCCATAGCGGCCAATATTCTTGATTTGCGAACTACAGGCTTAGCTCGAAGCTCAGCGACCATCTTTCAACAGATGGGCCTATGGGAAAAGATTGAGCCACTGGTGACCGCTATTGAGAAGCTCGATATTTCAGAGCAGGGCGGATATGGCAGTGCACGCATCGATGCCCGAGAATTTGAAATGGCGCCGGTTGGCTACATGGCACCTAATCTCGACTTAATCAAAGTCCTTAGCGATCACGTGCAAGGATTACAGAATGTCAGTATCCAGACGCCTGCCAGCTTGGTCGCGTTAGAAAAAAATGCGCAGGGTTATTTACTGCAATGCCAAGCTGCTGAGACCGAGCTACAGGTGCAAGCAAAATTAGTAGTCGGTGCCGATGGTGCACGCTCCAAGCTACGTTCTTTGCTGGGCATTGAGAGCCAGCATAAAGAATATGGTCAAAGCGCAATTATTAGTAACGTGCAGCCCGAAAAGGAGCACCAGAACTGTGCCTACGAACGCTTTACTGAGCACGGGCCGCTAGCGATACTGCCGATTCAAGAGCAGCACTGCGCTTTAATCTGGACACATAGTAGCGAACAGGCTGCCGCCCATATGGCGCTGGATGATGACGCCTTTCTTGAGGCTTTAGAGCAAGCCTTTGGTCGCCGTCTGGGGCGTTTAAAGGCAGTCGGTAAACGCGTCTCCTACCCACTATCAATGACCCATGCTAATACGCTCACTGCGCCAGCTGCAGTGCTTGTGGGTAATGCAGCGCAATCGGTACATCCGGTGGCAGCGCAGGGGTTTAATTTGGGCCTACGAGATGCACAGAGTTTGTTGGTTTTATTACAAAAACAGAATTATCAGTTAGAGCAGCTAGACGAATTACTCAAGACCTATGCCGACAGTCGAGTCGCTGATCGCGAGCATGTCATTAAGCTCACTGATGGTTTAACGCGGATGTTTGCCACGCAGTTCCCAGCAGCACGTGCACTGCGTGGCATCGGTTTACGTGTGCTCGGAGCATTGGCGCCGTTACAGCGTGTGTTGTTAAATCGCAACAGTGGCATGCGCTATCTCAATCACTGGTTTGATCAGTAGGCGTATTATTCGAGCATGGCACAAGCAATAGAAGATTTTGATGTGGTGATTGTGGGTGGCGGTATCGTCGGCCTCAGTGCAGCCTGTGTGCTGGCGCCGATGGTTAAGCGTATTGCTTTAGTGAATCAATCTCCAGCGAGCGCATGGAGTGCTGGAAGTGACTATGGCTTACGCGTCACTGCGGTTAATTTGGCGAGCCAAAAGTTACTCGCAGAAATCGGTGTCTGGAAGGACATCCAACAGATGCGTTGCACGCCCTATCACGACATGGTGGTGTGGCAAAGCCTGTCTGATGCGGAGGTTCATTTCTCAGCCAATATGACAGGGCATACGTCATTAGGTACCATTGTTGAGAATAATGTATTAGTACAAGCACTGACGCTGCACCTGAAAACCTTAACCAACGTCAGCTGTTATGAACCTAGCAGTATGCAGAATTTCTCAGAGTTATCTGATAACAGTGTTTTAATCGAATTAGAAAACGCAGAGGGTCAAAGCCAACGTTTAACCAGTCGCTTGCTGATTGGTGCTGATGGCGTCCATTCTAAGGTGCGCAGTTGCGCGGGCATCGCGACAGCTCGACAAGATTATCAGCAGTCTGGCGTGGTCTGCACGGTGCTTACTGAAAAATCGCATGAGAATACGGCATGGCAATGTTTTAGCGAAGAGGGCCCTTTGGCTTTATTGCCATTAGCTGCGAAGCAATGTTCGATAGTCTGGAGTCTAGACACAGCCGTAGCAAAACAAATGTTGGCGTTATCTGAGGATGATTTCAATGCGAGGCTGAGTGCAGCCAGTGAATACCGTCTTGGAGGCCTACAGATTGCATCTAAGCGGGTTTCATTCCCTTTGTCGGGTAGTCAGGCCAATGAGTACGTTGGTCGCCGAGTCGTGCTGCTAGGAGATGCTGCGCATGCTATCCATCCATTAGCAGGCCTCGGTCTTAATCTTGGTTTAGAAGACCTGCGTTGTTTGCAGCAACTCATTCAGAGCAGTGATCGAGAGCTAGGCAGTGAACGTATATTGCAGCGTTATCAACGCGCTAGAAAAACTGAAAACAGTGCAATGCAAAAGTCTTTAGAAGCGATTGATAAGCTTTTTCGTCAGCCGCAACCTTGGCTGCGTCAGTTACGTTCAATCGGTTTCTCTGCGAGTAACCACTGTAAACCGATAAAGATGGCATTTATGCGCCGTGCCCTCGGTATTCCACTGTAAGCTAACGACCACAGCATATATGTGCTTACCAGCGACCGCTGGATAGGCTATTATCTGCGCAGATTTATTTTGACCCTTCTATTAGCACCACCACAGCAAGAGAGAATGTCATGAAAGAAGTTAAAAAAAGCGGTGATTTCACTATTTTTGAAAAGAAATCAGGCCGTTACGCCGTAAAAAATGCAGAGCGTAAGATCGTCAGCGCTGAAGAAAAGCAAAAGATCTTATTAGAAGCCGGTCTAATTAAGTTGAGTGAGCCGAAAGCGGTTGCGCCAGTTGAAGAAGCACCTGCAGAGGAAGCAGCAGCCGAAGAAGCGGCCGCTGAGTAAAGATATACCCTGTCACGAGCTTGCTGAGTAAGGCATAACTGCCGGGCAGTAAGCTCGTGATGATTAATTATCTCAATCTAGAAAAAAGGAACTTTTATGCCTAAGGCAAGTGCACGACATATCCTAGTTGCAGACGAAAAGAGCTGTAACGATCTAAAGACAAAAATTGCAGAAGGCGCAGACTTCGCAGCAGTAGCACAGGAACACTCAAGCTGCCCATCAGGTGCTCAAGGTGGTGATTTAGGCGAATTTAGCCCGGGCATGATGGTCCGTGAATTCGACGAAGTCGTTTTCAGTGCGCCGCTTAATGAAGTGCAGGGCCCAGTAAAGACCCAGTTTGGTTACCATTTATTAGAAGTGACTAAGCGCAGCGACTAAGCACCAAGCATTGGCATCATGAACAGTGCGTAGTCATTGGCTATGCGCTGTTCCTTCATAGGATGCTCGGCAACGGTTGAGTCAACGCTTATTAAATAAGCTGGCGACATCGATCGGTTCTGCCAATCTCCCCCTAGGTAAAACTTCTGTTATAAGCAAGCCACTAGACGGCTTGAGGATATCGCCTTGTCATCAACAAATTGAGATTGCAGTCGCAGAGATTTCCAGCGAAATGGTTAAAGCCCATAATATTATTTTATCACTGATTAAATAAGCATGATAAATTATATTTTTTTATAATCAGTTGGCTTTTTTAGATGAGTGTTGTTTTCTTTGATCATAACCAGTCAACAAGAGTTATTAATTGAACTAAAGCAATCTATTGATAGGTTTAAAAGGTAGCGAAATTATGCGTTCAATAAAATATTTATTTAGTGTCATTGGATTGTTGCTTTCTACACCGGTCATCTCAGCTGAATGCGTGATATTACTGCATGGTTTAGCAAGAACATCTGACTCCATGTCGAAACTTGAAGAAAGCCTATCGAGGCATGATTATGACGTGGTAAATATAAATTACCCTTCTAGAAAGAAAACAATCAGTGAGCTCTCAGAACTAGCCATAAATAAAGGGCTGCAGAGGTGCCGAGATAATAAATCGAAGCCGGTTAGTCTTGTTACACATTCCTTGGGTGGCATCTTGGTGCGTCAATACATGGTAAATCACAAGAGTGTCGATATCGCTAGAGTGGTGATGCTTGGGCCACCCAATAAGGGTAGTGAAGTTGTTGCTAAGCTGAAAAGCATAATGGGTTTTAAGCTTATTAATGGTCCTGCCGGCATGCAGTTGGGCACTGCTGTCACTGATGTTCCGAAAAGTCTTGGCCCAGTTAATTTTGAGCTCGGCGTTATTGCTGGTTCAAAATCTATAAATCTACTACTGTCAGCCTTTCTACCCAACCCTGATGATGGCAAGGTCTCTGTTGAAAGTACCAAGGTTGTAGGGATGTGTGGGTTTATAGTGCTACCGACAACGCATGCTTTTATGATGAAAAATAAGCAAGTAATCACTGAAGTTATTCACTTTTTAAAGCAGGGTAAGTTTGAAAGTCAAACAGCGAGTCTTCTATCAAAAGTGAAGCACCGCTACTGTTCATAATGAGCGAAAGTTTAACGATGGTATTGCTTAAGAGAAACGCTAAGTCTCAGCAATCAGCTGACCTTTTAGATAGTGTTGAGCAATGCATGATGTCGGTGCCTTGAAGAAGCTATTGGCCTCAGCCTGTTCTGCTAGTTTCCCCTGATAGATAAAAAGCACCTCGTCTGCGAGTCGCTGTGCCTGTGGAATATCATGGGTGGTCATGATGATCTTACTGCCACTGTCGCGGAATTGTTTTACTAGAGTTTCAAACTGAGAGACTGCCGGTGGGTCCAGCGCTACAGTAGGCTCATCCAATAGTAATACTTTGGGACGCAGCACCCAGGCTCTAGCAAGCGATAGCCGTTGTATCTCTCCGCCCGATAAGCTGCTGACTTTGCGCTGATGTAACTCGCTGAGGCCACAGATTTCTAGGGCATGCTCTATACGTTCTCTATGTTGAGATTTTTCTGTTTTACTGACACCAAGTATAAATTCTAAATGGAAACGCACTGAGCGCTCAAAGAAGCTGGGTTTCTGGAGTACCAAACTACGCCAGTATTGGTCACTATCGGGTATCTGCTGTTGCCAGTAAATTGCACCTGCTGAAGGCTGAAGTACGCCATGCATTAACTTCAGTAATAGACTTTTCCCGGCACCATTGTGGCCAAGGATAATGCTGATGCCAGCAGACTTGATTTCGGCTGATAAATTATCAATCAAGGTCTTACTGCCAATCGAATAGCTGAGGTTATCTAATCGTAATGGTAGATGAGGGTTAAGCTGTGTCATGTTGTCAGTGACTGATTTAATTGTGGTTTTTTAAGCGATGATCATCACGGATGAGTATCATCAAGCTGGTAATGCTAAACGAGATAAACAATAAGATCAGGCCCAGCGCCATGGCAAGCTCAAGGTTGCCCTTGCTTGTCTCTAGTGCAATCGTCGTTGTCATCACTCGTGAGACATGATTGATGTTGCCACCGACAATTAAAACGGCTCCAACTTCAGCGGAGGCACGACCAAAACCGGTTAAGACCGAAGTGATTAGGGCGCGCCTGGCATCCCACAATAAAGGTAAAATAACATGATGCTGGCGGGCACCCAGTGCCCTGAACTGCTCTAGGTGGCGTTGATAATGTTCAGCAACAGCTTGCTGCATCAAACTCGCAATAATGGGCAGTATCAGTATCGACTGTGCCAGTACCATGGCGCTGGAAGAAAACAGGAGGTTAAGATCACCCATCGGGCCTGAGCGAGATAACAGCATGTAAAGACCCAGGCCAACGACAACAGGCGGCAAGCCCATTAATGCAGTGAGTATGCTGGTGATGGCGGTGTGCCCAATAAAGCGATAACAGGCAAGGATGGCGCCGAGTGGGATAGCAATAAGGGTGGCAATTAAAACAGCACTGAGGCTAACACGTAGTGACAGGCTAACAATTTCAAGCAGCGTCGCATCGAGACTGCTAATCAGATACCAGGCCTGTGCCCATATTGATGTTGATTCCTGCATGCTCTTGATACGCGCCTAAAGGCTGATCAGTAACTGATTAGGACAGCACTGATAGCCACTGCATAGCGGGTTTGAATTCAAGGGGCTTTCTTTTGTACTGGGATATTCAGTAAGACTACCGTCTTATCACTCAGAGTGAGTTGCACAGTCACCGTATCCCCTAACGTTAATGCACGCTTCGGTGACATCAACATAAGATGAAAATCGGCAGGTTTGAACTCAATCGTTTCACCCGCAGCAACCGTCAGCTGCGGGTAGTGTTGCATTCGATAAACACCGTCTTCTTCGATGCTACGATGAAACTGAACGACCGCAAAATCATCACTCTGAGCACTTACTAGGGTAACGTCTTTAGCTGTGTTGTTATTGAGTAGCATGTAGCCGGCGAGGGCGCGAGCATTCGGTGGGGCTTCACGTATCCAAGATTTTTCAATAAAGAAGCCTTCTGCTTGTTGATCACAGGCGGTTAGCAAAAGTGCTAGTAGAAAGGTGCTGAGTAGACGCATGATATTAATCTGAGTAAGTGGTTTTGTTCATTGTAACACTAGCTGCGAAGCAATTTACGCCTCAAAAAAGGCACAATAGGGATATTTTTTAAATACAATTAAGACCTTTAGAAGGGCTGCTAAGGACACGGATGAGTACGCAGTGCTCATCCGTGGTTGCTTTTAATATGACTGCAGACCGATTTATGGGGTCGGTGAGACCTGTGTCATTAATTGATCCAAATTATCGATTGCGGGTAGACATTGTGTACCCATGCAGAGGTAAGCACGCACGGCTTCATGCGCCTCTTTAGTTGCTAGCGCCGGATGTAAATCCGTTTCATCAGAGGCAATTGCAAGCGATATTAAATCAGGACGGAAACTACTTTGTAGTCGTTTCTGCCATAGTGCAATCTCAGCGGCTGGGCCGCGTAAGACGACAATCTTGCTTGGCTTTTCAATCTCTTCAAGACAATGCAATAGACTGCCATGTGCCATTGGCGAGTTACTGATTTGTTGGCTCGCATAGCCTAGGGTGTCTTCTGCTGCTCGAATGTAACGTGGCTCAGCCAGTAGATAACCAAGACGCAACAAGGCGCTAGCGGCAATGCCATTGCCGGCAGGTGTGGCCTCATCACTGCTGACCTTAGGTCGTTGAATTAAGTTTTCATGATCATTAGCGGTGAAATAAAAGCCACCATTGGTCTTATCTTCAAACTGCTCTAATAAGACGTCTGCAAGTTCAATCGCGAAGTTTAAATAATTTGAACTCCATTCAGATTGAATGGTTTCTAGTAAGGCATCTAGTAAATAAGCATAATCATCGAGGTAGGCATTTAAATGCGCCTTGCCATCTTTGTAAGTCGCTAATAGGCGACCCTCAACAAACAGCGTTTTCTGGATGAAATCTATCGCTGCAACAGCCGATTGATGTAACTCTGGTTTTTCAAAGACACGCGCAGCGATAACCATGCCGCGGATCATTAATGCGTTCCAGCTGGTGAGGATCTTATCATCACGGCCTGGAGCCACGCGCAGTTGGCGTTGGATAAATAACTTTTCTTTAGCGCGCTGCCAGCGTTGTCGTGCAACTTCTTCTTCAACCCCTAAAGTCTCGGCAACCTCATCAAAGGGATTGAACTCATGTAGATGGTAGCTGCCTTCAAAGTTAGGCCCGCGTGAGAAGTCAAAGCGCTGTGCCGCTACCGCATATTCATCCTCAGTTAAGAGTTCTTGCAGGGCTTCGGTTTCCCAAACATAGAACTTACCTTCTTCACCCTCTGAGTCTGCATCACGTGAAGAATAGTAGCCTCCGACCTCAGATTGCATATCAGACATCACCCAGTCGGCGGTATCTAAAGCGGTTTGTTTGAAGTCTGATCGAGCTTCGATTTGATAAGCCTCTGCACACAGGCTTAACAGAGGGCCATTGTCATACAGCATCTTTTCAAAATGTGGGATCATCCAATACTCATCGACAGAGTAACGACAAAAACCGCCACCGACATGATCAAACAGGCCGCCTGCGGCCATTCGCTCTAGGGTGTATAGCGCCGGGTGGAGTAGCTCACGTTCTTCTTCCTTACCGCGCTCAGAGTGATACCACTCACGCATTAAGCGCTGGATATTGGCAGGGTGAGGGAATTTAGGCGCTGGGCCAAAGCCACCATTACGCTTATCAAATTGTTCTAGTAATTGTTTAGCAGCGCGTTCAAGCATGCTTTGATCTAAGTCCAGCGGCACTTCAGTTGAACCGTAGACATTCGCTAAGACACCACGTAATGAATCATTTTGTGTGCTGATCTGTTCGCTTTTTTCGCCATGCGCTTTTGATACATGACGCAGTAATTCTTTAAAGCCAGGGAGGTTATGACGGGGTTTGTCAGGGAAATAAGTACCACCAAAAAATGGCATCTGATCACCTGGCGTCAAGAACATCGTTAATGGCCAGCCTCCGGTGCGCTGCGTTAGTAGGTATTGCGCAGTCTGGTAAATCTTATCGATGTCTGGGCGTTCTTCACGGTCGACTTTAATATTAATGAAGAGCTCATTCATGACCTCAGCGGTGGCGGTATCTTCAAATGATTCATGTGCCATGACATGACACCAATGACAGGCTGAGTAACCAATCGAGAGTAAGATAGGCTTGTTTTGTTCACGCGCTAAGCGCAGTGCTTCTTCACCCCATGGATGCCAGTTGACCGGATTGTCGGCATGTTGCAATAAGTAAGGGCTGGTTTCATTTTTCAGTTGATTGCTAGACATGAGGTTAAGGCATACTCTGGGTTATAAAATGACTTTAAGGTAGCACGTATAAGCGGCTGCCAAATGGCGAACATCTGTAAACACCATGGTACTATCTTAAGCATGCTTGTTCACCCGCAAATTGATCCCATCCTCATCCAATTCGGTCCCTTAGCGGTGCGTTGGTATGGATTAATGTATTTACTGGGCTTTGTTTTTTTTCTGCTGCTGGGACAACACCGCGCTAAGCGTAGTGACAGCTTTATTGACGTTGAACAGGTCTCTGATGTGCTTTTCTATGGCGTGCTCGGCGTCGTCCTGGGTGGCCGTCTCGGTTCGGTGTTGTTTTATAACTTTGACTACTTCCTACAAGATCCACTCTACCTTCTGCGCATATGGGAAGGCGGCATGAGTTTTCACGGTGGTTTGCTTGGCGTCATACTGGCGATCTACCTTTATCAGCGTAAGCAGAGCTGGGGTTTTCTGCGGACAACTGATTTTATTGCGCCGTTGGTACCGCTGGGATTAGGTGCTGGACGGATGGGTAATTTTATTAACGGCGAACTCTGGGGCCGCGCTAGTGATGTCCCTTGGGCGATGGTCTTCCCACAGGTCGATAACCTTGCACGTCACCCCTCACAGCTTTACCAGTGCTTATTAGAAGGGCCCTTACTTTTTGCTATTCTATGGCTGCTATCTAATAAAGAAAGGCCAACAGGTGTGATCAGCGGCCTGTTCCTGATCTTTTATGGCCTATTTAGATTTAGTATTGAGTTTGTTCGCGAGCCAGACCAGCATCTTGGTTTTGTTGCACTTGATTGGATGAGTATGGGACAGCTACTCTCCTTACCTATGATAGCCTTTGGCTTATTACTGATTCGACTGGCTTATAGTCGTCAAAGCCGTCACTAGGCCTATAAAAGAAACTGATTAATGAAACAGTATCACGCATTACTCCAACACATCCTTGATCATGGCGCTTCGCGTGATGACCGCACCGGTACCGGCACACTTTCTGTATTTGGTTATCAAATGCGATTTGATCTGGCTCAAGGCTTTCCCTTAGTAACCACTAAAAAGCTGCATACCAAGTCCATTATTTATGAATTGCTTTGGTTTTTACGTGGCGAGACTAATATTCAGTATCTGCAAGATGCCGATGTCACAATCTGGGATGAATGGGCGGATGAGCAGGGCGAGCTTGGGCCGGTCTATGGTTCACAGTGGCGTGCATGGCCACGTGCAGATGGCAGTAGCATTGATCAGATTAGTGAACTTATCCATGAGATAAAAACCAACCCGAGTTCACGCCGATTAATTGTTAGTGCTTGGAATGTGGCCGATGTCGAAAATATGGCACTGCCACCCTGTCATGCATTTTTTCAGTTCTATGTAAGTGATGGCAAGCTCTCATGTCAGCTTTACCAGCGCAGTGCGGATGCCTTTTTAGGCGTGCCGTTTAATATTGCATCGTATGCCTTATTGTTGATGATGGTCGCACAGGTTACCGGTCTAGAAGCGGGTGAGTTTGTGCATAGCTTTGGTGATTTACACCTTTATAAAAATCATATAGATCAAGCACATTTACAACTCCAGCGAACAGTAAAGCCTTTACCGAGCATGCGAATTGATCCGTCGGTGACGTCAATCTTTGATTTTGAGTTTGAGCATTTTAGTTTAGAAAATTATGATGCTGACCCGCATATCAAAGCCATGGTGGCGGTATGACAGTCATTGCAATGATCGTTGCTATCGCTAAGGGCGGTGTTATCGGTGCTGATAATGATATTCCTTGGTATTGCCCCGCTGACCTTCAATACTTTAAGCGCACAACAATGGGTGCGCCGGTAGTGATGGGACGCAAGACCTATGAATCGCTGAAGATCCAACCATTACCCGGGCGTAGAAATATTATCATTAGCCGTAATGTTGATTATCAGGCTGCAGGCTGTGAGATATTCACTTCGATTGAGGCTGCAATAGAACAACTAGCAGCAGTTGATAAAGTGTTTATCATTGGTGGAGCAGAGCTTTATAAGCAGATGTTAACCCAGGCAGAAGAGCTCTATGTGACACAGGTCGAGTTGCAGGTTGCGGGTGATCGTTACTTCCCAGAGATCGCAGCTGAGGAGTGGCAGTTACAATCTGAAACTGCGTTTGCTGCAGATGAAAAAAATCCGCATGCGATGCGTTTTCAATGTTACCAGCGCAGGACTTAAACAAAGCCGCCGTTATTAAGTGTTCTAGGTTTCAGAAAAAACTTAGCGATAACTAGGGCAATCTATTGAGGTAATGACTGGTGTCTCGCAATCAATGCGTGCTGCGGTCATTTTGTTACCCCATAAGCAACCGGTATCAATCGCTAAAAGATTATCGCGTTTAACTAAACCTAATGCTGACCAGTGACCAAAGACGATACGCTGTTTTTCACTCGCACGCTGCAGCTCAAACCATGGTTTTAGCTGTGCATCACTATCTGCTAGTGAGCCCTTGTAAGAAAAATTCAGAGCGCCGTGCTGATCACACATTCGAATGCGTGTGAAAGCATTCATGCTAAGCCGCCAACGATCACTTTCAACTAAGTTCTCTGACCATTGTCGAGGCTCATCACCATAGATGTTAGCGATAAATTCAGCATAGTTATCAGAACGCAGTTGTGCTTCAAGCTCAGCCGCACAGCGCTTGGCAGTGCTTAGGTCCCACTCTGGGAGAAGGCCAGCATGAACCATTAACCAATCAAGATGTGGGTCATGGTGTAGTAAGGGCATCTGTCGTAACCATTCAATCCATTTCTCAGCTTCGGCATCTGCCAATACCTGATTAAGAGAGCTTTGTGGTTTACAGGTTTTAACACCAGCATGACAGGCTATCAAATGGATATCATGATTACCTAAAACACAGCGAGCGCTATCACCTAGGGCATGAATAAAGCGTAATGTTTGTAAGGACTCAGGGCCACGATTGACGAGGTCACCGACAAACCAAACTTGGTCATGCTGTGGGTTGAATTGTATTTCCTTAAGCAGCAATTTTAGTGAGGCTAGACAGCCCTGAATATCACCGATTGCATAGACAGCCATGATCTATTGGCTGATCTTAAGGGTTTTAGTGCAATGCATTGGGTACTGATAATGTGAAAGGTTTGATCTCAGCATCAAAGGTGGTGCCGTCATCGGCCTGCATTTGATAACTACCTTGCATGCTACCCACCGGTGTTTCTAACATCGTACCACTGGTGTATTGAAAACTGTCACCCGGGTTTAGATTGGGTTGCTCACCGACAACACCATCACCACGCACTTCTTGTGTCTTGCCATCAGCATTGGTGATGATCCAATGTCTACTCAATAATTGGGCTGCCATCAAACCTTCATTACGAATGGTAACGGTATAGGTGAAAACATAACGCTCAGCATTAGCATCAGACTGCTCTTTGATATGGGTCGATGTCACATCGACTGTAATATTGTGTTGTTCACTCATACTTGATGTCTCTTTTTATTCAGTGATTGTCATTGATAGCTGTTGCGTAATGCGAATTAGCTGCTCAATTGAAATAGTTTGTGGGCGTGCACCAGGGTCGATATCTAACTGCCTTAAGGCGTCGGCCGAGAGTTGCTCACGCAGATTGTTTGCAATGGTTTTTCTTGGCTGAGCAAATGCCTGTTGCACTAACTGCGCAAAAAGGCTTTGCATAGTATCTGCCACCATGGGTTCAGACAATGGCTCTAAACGCACAAATGCGGAAGTCACCTTAGGTGCAGGCGAAAAACTCTCAGGTGCTATTTCTAATAGTTTCTGTGTCTGACAGCGACTTTGCACCATGACAGCTAGGCGCCCGTACTGTCGATCACCACAGCGTGCACAGAGACGGTCAACCACTTCCTTCTGCAGCATGAAGTGCATGTCTTGTACGGCTTCAGCCTGCTCCAAGATATGGAATATTAAAGGTGTAGAAATATTATATGGTAGGTTACCCACCAGGCGTCGTGGTCTGGTATTGGTGTCAGCACTGAGATCATTGCGAAAGTCGAATTTCAAGGCATCGCATTGGTGAATAATCAGCTGCTCTAAATTGCGTGCCTGCCAACGTGCAATCAGATCACGATCAATCTCAATAACTTCCAACTGTTGAAGACGGGCTAGCAGCGGTAAGGTCATAGCCCCTAAGCCAGGGCCGATTTCAAGAACGCGATCAGTACGCTGCGGGCCAATCGCATTGATTAGGCTATGGATGACACTGTCATCCACTAAGAAGTTTTGGCCAAAACGTTTTTTGGCGCGATGAGTAGCCATAATAAATTAGACCTTAATGGGTCTTGGCTGGCTGCTTGCTGAGAGCATAGCTAGCGATCAGTTGATAGTGTTCACTATCTGTATTTTTTGTTAAGGCCAAGGTGATCTTGCTATCTTCGTTATAGAGCAATAATAACTGATGTGGAGCGAGCGCATGATCACTCTCACTATCGCCAATTAAATAGAAGTTAATCTCTAAAGCCTGCGCAATCTGCGCTGCGATATTACGTAATACAGTGACTGTTGAGCCACTCGCTAAGAGCTCGACTTGCCCGAGGTTGGCTACTCCCAAGGATTGTGTCTGTGCTAAACCTTGCAGTTCTCGCAGCTTGTCATCCAATGCCCGCAGATGGAAAACAGTTGT
Source organism: Gammaproteobacteria bacterium (assembly GCA_029253965.1). GTDB lineage: Bacteria > Pseudomonadota > Gammaproteobacteria > UBA4575 > UBA4575 > UBA4575. The sequence goes on along the minus strand of JAQWYM010000003.1, from coordinate 17,259 downwards.
ATCCTTTTCACTGAACTTAAAGTCTTTATCTGAGTTTAGTGTGATAGAGATAGTCTCGTCTGCGATTGATGTACTACTGATAAAGAGCAGCAGTAAGAGCACCGTACTTGGCAGTAATAGGCTCATGCCAACTACTATTCGTAATGACTTAAAAAACTTTTTCTGCGCCATAATAAATTTCTTCAATGTGGAGATTAACGGCGCCCTTGCCGGGAAATTTAGGGTCAAGCCAAGTTTTCATTTCATCGTAAAAAGGGCCATCCGAAAAATGTTGAAGACGACCTTTGATCTGATAGGACTCACGCTCTGGGGCAATAATCAGCAATGCCCCATGACTACCTTGCTCGATGTTCTGTAGAGTTTTCGTCATAGCATTGTTAGCAATACTGATGCGTGTCTCATCGATTAATTCAGCACACAGTAACCAGATGCTGTTGGGCTGGGAATTATTGTCTACAGTACTGAGAGACATCAGAGCCTGACGGTTTTCCCAAGCAGCTATAAATTCTTGTGGTAAGGGCTTAGACATTATTAGTGCACCACTGTTTTGCGCACGGAAAAGGCACCGCGAATATCTCCGGCCTTAAACTGTGTCGCATTATCAAGAGGGTATTGTTGCTTTAATGCGGCAGCAACTGGCGATGTTATCTGACTCTCATCACCATGGCAGTTGAGGCAGACTGATTTAATTGGGATGGCTTTCATGAAACGATATTCTAAGGTTGAATCTGTTTCGATTACTTCACTATGATTGAGCTTGCTGATAGCAACACCTGCACGCTTCTGCTCTTCAAAGGCAAGCAGCACCTGTCGTTCCCAATCATCAGGACTATTATTAGGGTTGCGCCATTTTAAGCTGGTGCGTTTAATTTCTAAGGCAGAGGTTTGGTTATGGCTTTGCTTGATCAGTGGTGCTTGATTCTGGCAGGCTGAAATTGCTTTTTCAAACCCCCCTGATTTTACCGCTGTTTTCATAGTGTGTTGAAGATCACTGGCCAAGGCTTTAATAAGCTCTTTGCTCTGAGCAATAAATTGTTGTTCATTATCTGATTTAGACTGGCATGCTGTGTTAAACAGCAAGGCACTGATTAAGATTGAGGTCTTAAGTAGGAAACGCATGGGTTTCTTCTGATCCTTTGTCATTATTTATAAACGGGACGTTACTTGATGTCGGGCTAGGGTTAATGCTGCGAGTAAACTTCCGGCATTAGCTTTACCGCTAGCGGCTAGATCGAGGGCAGTTCCATGATCAACTGAGGTGCGGATAATTGGCAGGCCGAGTGTGGTATTCACGGCATCACCAAAACCAATATGTTTCAGTACCGGCAAGCCCTGATCATGGTACATCGCAAAGACGGCATCAGTCTGCTCTAAGTGATGCTGACAAAAAATAGTATCTGCTGGATGTGGGCCACTGACATTAATGCCTTGTTGGCGTAAATGCTCTAAGGCCGGCTCGATAATCTCAATTTCCTCACGGCCTAAATGCCCCTGTTCACCGGCATGTGGGTTTAAGCCACAGACTGCAATATGTGGTCTTTCTAGTGCAAATTTAGTGCGTAAGTCATGCTCAAGTATAGTGATCTTGCGGATAATGAGGTCGCTTGTAATCGCCTCAGCCACCGCTGCTAAAGGTAGGTGCGTTGTTGCTAAGGCGACACGCACCTGACCTGCAACTAAGAGCATGACAACTTCACTGTTGGTGTGTTTCGCAAAGTATTCAGTATGTCCGGTGAAGGCAACACCCGCATCGTTAATGACGCCCTTGTGCAAGGGCGCTGTCACTATCGCACTGTAATCACCCGCGAGAGTGCCACGCAGAGATTCATCCAGACAGGCGAGAACATGCTCGGCATTGTTTGAGTCTAAGGTGCCCGCAAAGACAGCATTATTTGTTGCTATTGGTTTAACCCGTAGCTGATGATCATAGCGCGCTGCAGTCTGGGTTATTTCAAGCGCTATACCGAGTTGCTGTGCACGTTCTCTAAGTGCAGATTCATCGGTAATAATAATGCAATCTTTGAGCTCAGGCATAGACTGGAGAATGATATCGAGACCGATACCGGCAGGTTCTCCAGCAGTGATTGCTAGTGGTGCATAGGTCTGCACAGCAGCTTATTGAGCCGTGCTGGTGTCGTTAGCCAATAAACGATTATCGACATAACTTTCATCAACTAATTGACGTATCCACAGATCTGTTTCTTCTTCGATCTTACGTTGACGTAGCGTGCCACGCGCCTTTTCACGGCGGGCATCTTCTGAGTTGTCATGTTGACGACGCTCTAAGACTTCGAGGATGTGCCAGCCGAAGCGGCTCTTGAAGGGCTCACTGATTTGGCCAATCGTTAAGCGGGCCGCGGTGTCGCGGAAAGATGGGGCTAAGGCACTAGGTGCCACCCAATCCAAGGTGCCACCATTCACTGCGGTGCCAGGGTCATCAGAGTTTGCACGCGCTAGTTCTGAGAAGTCTGCACCATTGACGATACGGCTGCGCAAGGAAGTAAGATCACGTAAGGCATCATCATCACTGCGCACAGCGTTAACTCTGAGGAGGATGTGACGGCTGCGCATCTGTTCAATCAGTACGGTTTTATTGCCGCGTGTATCAATCACTTTAAATAAGTGTAAGCCATTGGGGCTGCGGACGACCTTACTCAGATCACCTGCTGTCAGGCCATCAAGGTGATCGGCAAATATAGCTGGAATTTGATCACGGTTACGCCAACCGAGGTCACCGCCTTCTAGTGCATCCTGTGACTGTGAGTAACGGATAGCAAGCTGAGTAAAGCTGTCACCCTGTTGTGCTAACTGTTCGACCTGTTCTACCTTCGCCTTTGCCTCTTGTAGTTGTTCAGGGGTTGGGTCTGTCGGTAGCTGCACGAGGATATGTGCAATACGGTATTCCACGTCGAGATTAAGACTGTTTTTTTGTTGTTCCAGTAATTCATTTATTTCTTGATCTGAAATTTTAATTTTACTCTCGACGGCACGACGGCGAACTTGGCCGACTAACATTTCGGTGCGTACCTGTTCACGGAAAGAGATGTAATCTATTTTTTTCTGAAGCAGGGTTTGACGAAACTCTTCCAAGGTCATGCGATTGCGTTCTGCCAGTTCTTGCATCGCTCGATCCAACTGTAATTCATCAACCTCGATGCCACGGCGGCTGCCATAGGTGATTTGTAAGCGCTCCGTGATCATCCGATTTAGGACTTGCTGAAGGAAAACAGAATCCCTTGGGAACTGTGCTTGATCACTGGCTTGTGCACGAATCACAGCCATGCGCTGGATAAGTTCATTCTCAGTGATGACTGAGTCTTCAACAACTGCAGCAATCGTGTCGATGAGGAGTTCAGCATAACCTGCGCTGCTGAGCACCAGTGAGAGGAATAGCGCCTGCGCTAACTTAATCAATGTAGGTGTTGCGATCTTCATAACCTCGAATGCTACCTTGTAGTTGTTCACTGAGAGGAGAACCTAAGCTGGTTAAACCTTTTAGAGTGAATTGCACCTCTATACTCTTATTATAGTCGCCTTCGCTATCATTTGTGTAGCGACGACCAACAACACGGATTTTCCAGCAGCAGGTGTCATATTCAAGACCTGCGAGTAAATCGATATCCTGATCTTCTTTTAGATCATAGTTCCAACGGCCGACGGCACGCCATTCACTGCTGATAGGTAAAATAACCGAGAGATCAGACTGCGAGTAGTCTAAACGACGATAGCGATGCGCTAGATTGAGCTTTATGTTGCGCTCTGAGGTGTAATTCAGGCTGACATTGGAACGGTCAAGCTGCTCTTCATAGGTGTCATAGGTCGCACTAGCAACGGCACGCATTGATTTATTTGGCGCAACTGACAGTTCTGCAGCTAGATTGGATGTGTTTTCATCAATCGCAGCGCTGTTCTTATCTTCGGTGACTTCTAAGTCTCTAAAGTAAAAGATTTGACCAATACTGGCGCGCATTAGCTCACGGCCACTGTCTTCTGAGATCAGACGGCTGCTAAGGGCGGCTGTCAATTGATTGGCATCGGCTATACGGTCGACACTTGAAAATCGATTAGTACGGAATATCTGGGCAAAGGTGAATTCATTCTCACCGCTATCAAAGATGGGGATATCACCTTGTGAACGTTTTGGCGTGTTTAAATAAAATAGACGGGGTTCTAGAGTCTGGCGGTAGCTGCCGGCAAGTGGGCGCTCAAATAAACCTTTAGCATCAACTGAGAAGCTAGGTAGGCTTCGCTCAGGCGTGTCATCACTTAGGTTATTGTTTAGAGTATATCGAGTATGCATCAAACGCATTGCTGGCTTTATAGAATAGGCTGCACTAGACCAGGTTCGGCTCATCTCCATCTCAAAGTGGCTGCGTTCGCCATCAACCTTGGAGTCGTGATCAAAAGAGCTCCATTCACTGCGTGATGTGAACTCAAGATTTGCTGGGAGGGCAAAGCGATTATTAATCTGTAGTTGTGGCCGGATCGTATAAGGGTCGTCAATTGAGTTATGGTTTTTATCGACTATCTGAAAATCTTGGAAACGCAGATGACCATTCCAGTTACCACCGAAGTGCTGCGCGCTATAGTTTAAATCACCCCGTCGTTCGAGACGCTGCAAGCTACTTGCACCCAAGGTATCCCCTAAGTCTTCAAAATAGGTGTCATCGGAGACCTTATTGAAAATCAGCTCGGTGCTCCATGCTTGGCTGAAGCGCTGCTTATGCGAGAGACTAAAGTAATAACGGCCATCGTTATACTCGCTATCATCTATGGCTCTTAGATTTACTTGTCCGGCGGAGTTCGGATTCAGATAACGGGTCTCTAGGCCAAGCTCAGTGCCGCGTTTGGTGTAATAGCGTGGGGTCACCAGGGCGTCACGATTAGGTGCGATGTTCCAGTACCAAGGGGTCTGTAATGAGAAACCCGATGAGCTACTGCGTGACCAGGTCGGGGCAACAAAGCCGGTTTTACGTTCACCGGTGAGTGAAAAGCTCATATAAGGTGAATAGAAAATTGGTACGCCCTTGAAGCGTGTGGTGACATTGCGCCCTGTTACAACGCCTGTTTTACGGTTGATACTGACATTCTTGCCACGTAACTCCCAAGAACGAGCCGTGAAGGTACAGGTGGAGTAAGTGCCGTTATCCAGTTCAATGATCTCTTCTGAGACCTTCCGTGCTTGGTCGGCAGTGCCACTGCCATGTGATGCTGCGTACCAGTAGGTAACATCATTAGCCAGCGCGGTTTCATCATCAGTGTGGTATTCAGCAGAGATAGGCGCCTGCATGGTGTACTCATCGTCGTAGATGACAACATTGCCAGTCGCAACCGCTTTATTCGTTTTGTCAGAATACTGTACATGGTCAGCATGCAAGTGTTGATTGTCACGAAACATGTGCACACGATTAGAGGTACTATCTTCTAACGCAGGTAAACCCAAGCTCTCACGAGGTTGCCCTTGAGGGCCACATTGTTTGAAGTTAGAGAGGCTTTCTGCAACAGCAATTGAGCTGGAGAAAAGGATTAAAATTAGAGCAAGGCTAAAACGCATAATAGAATGGTAATTAGTTCCGATAGTACAAGAGAATTTCGATGGCAGCCTGTTTTGGTGGACGTAACAGGTAGTCGTTTATTTTGGCCTAATATTAGATTGAGATAGTGTGAATAGTATAGAGCATTACAAACAAAAAGGTGCGCTTAGAAAGACTTTGCTAGTGATAGTAGCGATGCTTTTACTCAGTATTGTCCTTATTTGGGGTTTAGTGGTGACGAAGCCTGAGCCGGTGATGGTGCTACAGGCCACTCCAGCATTGAAGGTGACCCTAACCACGGTAAAAAGGCAATCCTTAAAACCGCATGAAAAGCTCACTGGGCGGCTCTATCCATTACGTTCTAGTTCGCTAAATTTCGAGGTTACTGGACGACTCGCTGAACGCTTAGTCGAGCCCGGTACAGCGGTGAGTCGTGGCCAAGCTCTGCTAAAGCTCGATCAGGACGACTACCAAGACCAATTAAAGCAGGCGCAGTATCAACTGGATATCGAAAAGCGAGGTGCCGAGCGAGATCGTGAGCTACTGCAGTTAGCACAGGTCAATGTAGTACTGCAAAAGAATAAACAGCGCCGTATAGAAGAGCTTAGCAGTAGAAATATGGTCGCAAAGAGCCAGCTTGATGATATGCATCAACAAGGGATTGCCCTGCGTGCTGATGTGCAGAAGCTGGAATTTGCGACGGCAACCGCCAGTAGTCGAATTGCAATGCAGCAAAGTAAGCAAGCGCAAGCAGAGCGTGATCTAGCACGAACCATTTTACGCGCCCCATTTGATGGCTATGTTAACGAGGTACTGTTAGAGCAGGGTGACCGCGTGAGTCTTAATGATCCTGCGCTGACAGTCGTCGATACCAGTGCCTATGATCTTCAGCTGCAACTGCGAGGCGAACTATTAGCTGGTTTGTCTTTAGGTCAAGAAGTCACAGTAAACTCTGTTGGTAATAGCTATATTGCCAAGGTCATTGCATTGCAGCCTGACCCAGACTTGGATACGAATACGCATAAACTACGTTTACGCTTGCAAGGGCAGGGTCTGCGTTCTGGCATGCTGGCAATCGCTAATTTGCCACATCTGCCATTAAACCAAGTGCTCACTATTCCTAGTGCTGCGGTCATGAACCTGAGTGGAGAGAGCTATGTGTTTGTCTATGAGGAAGGCAAGCTTAATAGAGTCTTAGTGCAACTAGGACGGCGTGTCGGTCAAGAGGTGTTGGTGCTTGCCGGCCTGCAGGTCGGACAATCATTGGTTGCTAGAGATGTCGTCTCACTGCGTGATGGACAAGCCGTTGTCTTTGAGTAAGGCCTAGCCATGAACATCATTCAATTTTCAATTCGTAACGCCTTAGTCGTTAACTTGTTCTTATTGATCATCGTTATTGCTGGTGCTATGGCGTGGACTAATCTGCCACAGGAAATGTTTCCAGTAGTCGATCTCGATCGTGTCCGTATCGTCACAGAGTTTGAAGGTGCACCACCTGCTGAGGTCGAAAAGCAAATTACGCGAGTGATTGAAGAAGAGCTTGAAAGTCTGCCAGATATAGATTTGGTGACCTCCGAGAGCTCTGAAGGCTTGTCTAAGATTGAAATCCAACTGAAGACAGATACGGATGTTGATGATTTTTTGCTTGAGGTACGGGCCTTAGTTGATGCCATTAACGACCTGCCTGATGAAGCTGAAACACCTGTAGTCAATCGTCTGAAAACACGCTTCCCAGTAATCAGTTTAGCGCTCTATGGGGATATCCCGCCCGGGCTTTTGTATGCCACGGCAGAGGATGTCAGGCGTGATATTTTGTCACTACCCGGTGTTGCTAGTGTTGGTATTGCTGGAGACAGAGAATGGGAGTTATGGGTTGTCGTTGATCCACAACGCTTAGCCGTTAGAGGTGTCAGCTTAGAGCAGGTCCAGCAGGCATTGCGTGCCAATCTACGTGACCTGCCTGGCGGCTCGGTGCAATCAGCAGAAGGCGATATATTACTGCGTGGTATGGGCGTTGCTGATGATGTTGAAGCGGTCGAACGGCTGGTGCTACAAAGTGAAGTGGGTGGTGGTCAACTGATGCTCAGTGAGGTTGCTGAGGTACAGCTGCGGCTTCAGGAAGAACAGACCTTAGGGCGTTTTAATGGTGCTCCTTCAGTTAATTTAACCATCACTAAGACAGCTAAAGCCTCGACTATTGATATTGCTGCTGCTGTCCGAGTGTACCAAAAGGAGATTGCTCAAAGCCTGCCACCCGGTATTGAAGTGGGGCTCTTTAGTGATCTCTCAAGTTATGTCAAAACACGTCTGGATACGGTTAAGTCTTCGGGCTTGATTGGTTTGATTTTAGTCTTGGCCTCGCTCTATTGGTTCTTAAACTTTCGCGTCGCATTTATTACTGCGCTAGGTATTCCAGTATCATTCCTGATAGGTGTGATGCTCATGTATTATCTTGGCTACACGATTAATATGATCTCCTTATTCGCCTTCCTGATTGCCTTGGGCATGATTGTTGACGATGCCATTATTGTTACTGAAAACGTCTATAGGCACATTGAAAATGGTGTTGCCCCAAGACAGGCGGCAAGGGTTGGTGCAGCAGAAGTGTTTTGGCCTATCGTGGCCTCGACAAGCACAACCATTGCCGCATTCATGCCAATGTTTGGTATCACTGGCACCATGGGAAAGTTTATTGAGGTGATCCCCGTGGTTGTCACCGTCACCTTGATTGGTTCCTTGATTGAAGCCTTTGTCATTTTGCCGGCACATGCTGCTGACTACCTGCGGCTAAAAAAGAAGAAAAAAAGTGAGTTTTGGTCTAAGGGCTTGAAGCGTTATTTGTCAGTCCTACAGTGGTCTTTGTTAAATCGCTATATTATCTCTGTGGCGACGATTGCTATTCTGGCCGTCTTCCTTACCTATGCCGCGACACGTTTACCTTATAACCAATTTGGCAGTGTCGAGACAGGTCAATTCATGGTCAATATTGAGGCGCCTAACACTTATAGTCTAGATGACTCAGCAGGATTAGCAGAAACCATTGAGGGACGGATTCTAGCGTCCATGGATGAGGAGCAAGAGCTTAAGTCTATGCTAACGAATGTTGGTGTCACTCTGATTGACTTCAATCGTTTGAAGATGGGTAGCCACTACATTCAAATCATTATTGATCTGGAAAAAGCAGCGCCAAAAGGTTTTATTGAAAACTATGTTTCACCCGTGGTGAATTTAAAGTTTAGTACGGAGGGTACACGCGAACGTAGTACGCAAGAAGTGATTAACCAAATCCGTCTGCAGTTACAGGACATTGCTGGTGTGCAGCGCTTTTCTATCCTGCGACCACAGGGTGGGCCAGCAGGGTCTGATATTGAGATAGGCGTCAGTGGTGACAATATTGATCGTCTGATTCAACTATCAACTGAGGTGAAACAATTCCTACGTCAGTTACCGGGCGTTCAAGACGTGCAACAGGATTTAGAGCCAGGCAAGTTGGAATATCAATACAGCTTGAACGAGCGTGGCCGTGAACTAGGCCTGACGCAGCAACAAATATCGAATGCCGTACGTACTGGTTATGTTGGGCTTGAGCTAGAACATGTTAGCTGGGATAACGAGCGTTATCCGGTGCGCCTGATCTATCCAGATCATTTGCGAAAGGATGGCAGTACGCTGGCTAACTTACCGATCATATTGTCAGGCGGTGGGACGGTCTATTTGGGAGAGGTGGCTGACATCACCTTATCTCGTGGGCTGGGCACTATTCTGCGCAGAGACGCTCAGCGTTTAGCATTGGTTACAGCCGAGGTTGATACTAAGGTCACCACACCAATAGAAGTGAATGCCCTGATTGAGCGTCAATTCAGTGATGCATTCGATAATGACCCTAACTATGAATTGCTTTTCCTAGGTGAAAAGAAAGAAGCCAATGACTCTTTCAAGGATGTCTTTAATGTCTTAATTATTTCATTAGCGGTGATTTTCTTTATTCTGGCTGCCTTGTTTAAATCGATCCTTGATCCCCTCGTTATTATGCTGGCAATTCCATTTGGTATCGTTGGTGTGATTATTGGGCACATGTTGTTCAATTATAATTTGCAGTTCTTATCGATGATTGGTTTCTTAGCCCTGACCGGTATTGTCGTCAATGACTCGCTGATCTTGGTCGACTTTGCGAAAAAGCGTAGGGTGCAGGGTATCGCCTGTGTTGAGGCGCTGATTGATGCTGGGCGCACGCGTATTCGACCTATCTTACTGACCACAGTAACGACCTTTTTGGGTATCTCACCTTTGATCTTCTTTGCTAGCGGACAAACTGCCTTCTTATCGCCGATGGCTATTAGCTTGGGTTTTGGTCTAATTTTCGCAACCGTACTGATACTTATTGTGGTGCCCTGTTTCTACATGGTGGCGGATGATTTCAGGTCATTTTTACAGCGGCTTAGGGCGTCGCAGTTTAAGTTTAAGCAAGACGAGCCAGAAAACTGAAAAAACGCCATGTAGCTGTTATTATTATCAACTTTAAGCTAGCGGCGTGAGCGAATGAAACTGACTGCAGAAGAATTTTTAAATCAGCAGCATAAGGCAATTACCTTGCTTGGTATGTCTGGTGTGGGTAAGACCACGCTCTCAAATAAGTTGGATAACTCAAAATGGTTCCATTATTCCGGTGATTACCGTATCGGAACAAAATACCTAGAAGAGCCTATTCTCGATAATATTAAAGCTAAGGCCATGCGCATTGATTTCTTGGCTGATCTGCTGCGTTCAGACTCGATCTATATTTGTAACAACATTTCAGTGAATAACTTAGAGCCGGTATCGACTTTCCTCGGTAAATTGGGCGATGAGGCATTGGATGGCTTATGTTTGGATGAGTTTAAGTACCGTCAACGTCTTCACTGCCAAGCAGAGATCTATGCAATGTTAGATGTGCCAGCCTTTATGGATAAGGCAGTTAATATCTACGGTTACCCCAATTTTTTGAATGATGCCGGCGGCAGCCTCTGTGAATTGAATGACGATGAAGTCTTTGAAACACTCGCCGAAAATAGTTTGATCCTCTACATTCGTGCAGACGAGGAGCATGAGGAAACCTTATGCCAACGTGCCATCAGTCATCCAAAGCCATTGTATTTTCAAGAGCAGTTTTTAGATCAGAATCTAGCTGAATATCTTGAAGAGCATAATCTAAAACAGTCAGGGGATATGGATCCTGATCAATTCAGTAGTTGGATCTTTCCAAAGTTACTGGAGCATCGTAAGCCACTGTATGAATCCATTGCCAAGAAATATGGTTATACCGTAGAGCTTCATGAGGTTGCACAGGTGCGTGATGAAAAAGATTTTATGAGTCTTATCTGTGATGCGATTAATCGTAAGTAATCGATCATTCTATTTAGTTTATTCCACAGTAAAATCCGATGCCTCTAGTCCAGCATAATTCTCTACCGAGTATCCAGCGAATCGCTGAAGAGGGTGGTGCTGTGATCAGTGCAGAGCAGCTGCAAGCTGATCTTCCTAGCCTGCGGATTGGTTTTTTAAATATGATGCCAGATAAGGCATTGTTAGCAACGGAGCGTCAGTTTTTACGCCTGTTGGCAGGTCATAGTGAAATCAATTGCTACTTCCTGCCATTCACTATTACAGGTGTTCAGCGTCAAGATGAAGCGCTACAGTACGTGCAAAGCTACTACCAAAATTTCGAACAGATTCAGCAAAGCAATTTAGATGCCTTAATTATCACCGGTGCTAACGTGACGCAAACAGTATTGGCGCATGAATTATTTTGGCAGCCGTTGCAAAAGGTTTTGCATTGGGCGCAAGAAAATGTGTCATCAACACTCTGTTCCTGTCTTGCCACGCATGCCGCAGCCAAGGTTTTTTATCAGTTGGATAGGCATCACTTGGGTGATAAATGCTGGGGTGTGTTTGAACACGAGGTGGTCTCTCCTAAACATCCTTTGGTAAGCGGTATCTCAAATCACTTTGATATGTGTCATTCACGTTTTAATGACATTTCAGAAGAACAATTTGAAGAGGCCGGCGTTGAGACGCTGGTACGCAGTCATGCTGTTGGTGTGCAGCTGGCAAGTGATGCCGATATGCGTATGGTCTTTTTTCAAGGCCACCCAGAGTATGATGACATTAGTTTGTTGAAAGAATATAAGCGAGAGATATTTGCTTATCTCAATCAACAGCGTGATATCTACCCACCATTGCCAGCGGCTTACTTTGATTCAGAGAGTCAGAAACTTCTGCAAGAGTATGAGACTCACGTTTTAAGCCAGCAGCGAAGTCTCAATTTAATCGACTCTTTCCCTGACAAGATACTTTCAGAAAAAGTGACGCACTCTTGGCGGCAACCGGCATTGCAGATATTCCATAACTGGCTGAGTTGCATAAAAAATCAGCGCCAGTCGATCTAGAATAAAAACATGTGCGCACGCGTTAAAGTTTCGAAAACATCTGCGATACAAGCACTGTTGGCAGACATGGGGTTTTCTGCAGAGGGGTCTGCAGAACAACTGCTTGAGGTGAATAAAGAAGAGCAGCTATTCCCTTACTACAAGCCTTTGGCAATGCTCTTTGCTAATACTCATCAGGAGATGGAGCTAGCATTGATGAGCTGGGGTTGGCAGCGCCCTTGGGATGAGTCTAAGCGCTTGTTTAATGCGCGTAAGTGTAGTGCTAAAGGACAACCCATTTGGCAGAGTAAAGTATGGGGTGAGGCAATTAAGCAACGGCGTTGTCTACTGCCCGTTGATTGTTTTTATGAATGGGATCAAAATTTTCCACGGGGTCAGCGACCGCGATATAGGATTGAGTCACGTCAGCGTGAAGTGATGTCGCTGGGGGCAATCTATGAAATCAATCAAGACGGTGAGTTTTGCATGTCAGTCTGCACCACTGAGCCGAATAAGAGCATGCAGCAAATACATCATCGTATGCCCGTCATGATAACGCCAGAAAAGGCGCAAGAGTGGTTGTTTAGTGATGATCAGATTGCAATTGATCAGCTGATGCAGGCAAGTTCAGATAACGATATTGAGATTATTTGCGAACATAGCAAAAGCCAGTCAGAGCTTAGTCAATCAGTTAATAAAGAGACCAGCCAAGATGTTGAGAGCAAGCCTTACACCCTGCCTTTATTTTAGTGGGCTGGCATAGGGCATTATTAAAATCAGCGCCTGTTAGTTTTGATAATGACTGGGTTCTATTCGGGTTCAGACAAGAGTAGAGTTTTATATGACAAAACATAAGCTTCAGGAATAGGCAGAGGTCAATGAGATAAGGTGGCTCGACGAATTGTAATAGGGGACCAACACCTTGCATCTGTGGTGTTTAATCGGCGCGCGATAGCGGCCGTTATCTTGGTTGTAATTGCCTGTGGCATTCTTTTGTCACAACTTTATGGCCTGCAGGTAAGGCAGTACAAACACTATCAAACGCGTTCAGATGATAATCATGTGCGCTTACAATCTGTGGCGCCAACACGTGGCTTAATTTTAGACCGAGATGGGGTTTTATTAGCAGATAACCAACCCAGTTATCGCCTTGTGATTACGCCTTCATTGGTTACAGACATTGATACCCTGCTAAAAGATCTGGGCGCCTTTATTAACTTTGATGATCGTGAGTTAAGGCGCTTTCATAGGGTTATCTTAGGCCGGCAATCGTTCCAACAAACACCGCTGAAATTTAACCTTAGTGATGAAGAGCTAGCAATCTTTGCTGTTAAGCAGCATCAATTCCCTGGTGTAGAAATCCTTGCAACATCAACACGACATTACCCACAACACGAATACTTCACGCATACCTTAGGCTATGTTGCGCGCATGAATCGATCTGACCAGCAGCGCATGGATGCTAAGAATTATCGTGCAACCACGCACATTGGTAAATTAGGTCTTGAAAAGTACTATGAAGATATCCTGCATGGCGAGGTGGGTTATCAGCATAATGAAATCAACGCGCAGGGTCGGCAGCAGCGTGTGTTGAGGACAGAGCAGGCGGTATCAGGAGTTGATCTAAAGCTATCATTGATTACGCAGTTGCAGAAGGTAGCAACTGATACGCTCGGTTTAAAGCGTGGTGCAGTTGTCGCGATAGATCCCAACAATGGTGATGTGCTCGCTTTTGTGAGTATGCCAAGCTTTGATCCCAACCTTTTTGTTAATGGCATTAGTCAAAAAGCTTATTCACAACTTCGCTTAAGTAAGGATCGACCGTTGTTCAACCGCGCATTGATTGGACAATACCCTCCGGGTTCAACAGTGAAACCAGTGATCGCCCTGGCGGCACTTGAGAGCGGCCAGGTGAATGCTAATGATATGGTCTTTATGGGGCCACATTTTAAAGTTCCAAAACAGTCACGGCGCTATCGTGATTGGAAAAAAGGCGGCCATGGCAATGTTGATCTAAAGTTAGCTCTAGCTCAGTCCTGTGATGTTTATTTTTATAAATTAGGTTTCGCTATGGGCATCAAACCGATGCACGACATGCTTACGCGCTTCGATTTGGGAAGTCAGTTGGGGATTGATACCGCAGGTGAAGCGAGTGGTTTAGTTCCTAATGCGGCATGGAAAAAACGAATTCATGGCGAGGCCTGGTATCCAGGTGAGTCAGTTATCACCAGTATTGGTCAAGGCTATTTATTGACAACCCCTCTGCAATTAGCCCACATGACAGCTCGTATTGCGATGAATGGTGCAGGCTACAAGCCACGCTTTGTTATTGCGAGGCGTAACAATAAGGGGACTGGTTTTAATAATTTGGACCCGATACCTTTAAAGCAGATCGACCTTAAAAAAGAAGCGCATTGGCAACAGGTGATCGCTGGTATGCATGCTGTTGTGCAGGGTAAAACAGGCACTGCACGTAATATTTCAAAAGGTGCAACCTACGTTATGGCTGGGAAGTCAGGAACTGCCCAAGTATTTAGTATTGCTCAGGACGCTGAATATAAAGAAGAAGAGGTTGCTAAACATCTGCGCGATCACGCTTTATTTGTTGCTTACGCACCGATTGAACAGCCGAAGATTGCGGTCGCAGTGATTGTTGAAAATGGCGGTGGTGGTAGTCGTGTGGCTGCACCGATAGCACGCAAAGTGATGGATGCTTATCTCTTGAACTGGATGCCTGATGGCCAATAATACTAACAATGTGACCACTGCATCATTGCTATCCATTTACCAGTTCTTCAAGGTGGATGGCCCACTATTTATTGCATTGGTATTACTCAGCCTTTCTGGGTTAGGGCTTTTATATAGTGCTAGTGGAGGTGATCTGGGATTGGTTCAACGTCAGGCTATGCGCTTAGCAATAGGCTTTACTGGCCTTTTAGTTATGGCACAAATACCTGTTGATAAACTCCGTTCATGGTCAGTGATGCTCTATGTCTTAGGCCTGATTTTGCTGCTATTGGTGTTGTTAGTCGGTGATTCTGCAAAAGGTGCGCAGCGTTGGCTGGATATCGCGGTAATTCGTTTTCAGCCATCCGAGATAATGAAGATCTGGGTGATGATGATGATGGCTTATTACTTTGCTGCAAGGCCAATACCGGCAACATTGAAAGATGTCATTACTGGCTCTGCTCTGCTGCTGATGCCGGCAGTACTGATCTTGAAACAGCCTGATCTAGGGACGACAATCTTAGTTGTGAGCTCAGGTCTATTCATCATTTTTCTTGCAGGATTACGTGCGCGCGTAATCCTGAGTTTGATTGCCCTGAGCATAGCAGCGGCTCCTATTATCTGGTTCAAGCTACACGACTATCAACGCACGCGTATTTTGACCTTAATTAACCCTGAAAGTGACCCACTGAATGCGGGCTACCATATTATTCAGTCGAAAATAGCGATTGGTTCTGGTGGCTTTTACGGTAAAGGATGGCTTAATGGCACCCAGTCACACCTTGATTTTATTCCTGAGCGCTCGACTGATTTTATTTTCTCAGCCTTCACTGAAGAATTTGGCTTTCTGGGAGCAGCGGTACTTATTCTCACCTATTTCTTTATTGTGGTGCGTGGCTTGGTGATTGCAGCACATGCACAAAGTAACTATGCAAAACTGCTGGGAGGCGGCATCAGCCTCTCATTTTTCTCTTATGTATTTGTTAATATAGGGATGGTTACTGGGCTCTTGCCTGTAGTCGGTGTGCCGTTACCATTGATTAGTTACGGAGGTACCTCTATGGTAACGTTATTGATCATGTTTGGTATCTTGATGTCCATTAATTCTCACAAAAAGTTGTTAGGAAATTGAAAAAAATTAGCTACCTTTTATGTCTCGTAATGATCCTTACGAATGCAGGCACTGCGGCAACCTATGTTGAGCGCGATGATGTGCAACAATTTATAGACCGTATGGTGACTGATCATCAATTTACTCGGTCTGAGTTAGAGCCGATTTTTGCTGCTATCAAAGTTCAACCAAAGGTCTTGAAGTCGATAAAGGCGCCAGCAGAGAAGAAAAAGCAATGGCATCAATACCGTGGCATCTTCGTCACAGAAAGGCGTATTGCTGAGGGTGTGGAGTACTGGAATGCACACTCTGACAAATTTAAAGCTGCTGAGGCGGAGTATGGTGTCTCAGCTGAAATTATCCTTGCAGTCATGGGGGTCGAGACTTACTACGGTCGTCGAACAGGTAAGCACCCTGTTCTCGACAGTCTGGTTACCTTGGGTTTTGACTATTCTAAGCGTGGTAAGTTTTTCCGCAGTGAACTAAAGCATTTTCTTTTGTTATGTCGTGAAGAGGGTTTACCTCTGACCGAACTTAAGGGTTCATATGCTGGCGCTATGGGTATGGGACAGTTTATATCCAGTAGCTACAGGCACTATGCCGTCGACAAAGATGGAGATGGTCGTCGTGATTTATGGAACAGTGATGATGACGCGATTGCGAGTATTGCTAATTACTTCGCTGAGCATGGTTGGCGTGCAGAGGAAGCCATAACGCATGAAATAAAAACGACTGCTGCAGATGAAGATATCGATCATACTAATAAGTTGAAACCCAGTTTTACTGCAGATGACTTACATAGCCAAGGCTTTAATATTGACCCAAGTCTGGCGGAGCCCTACTCACTAGTCTCCTTGCAAAATAAGCAAGCTAAAGAGTATTGGCTGGGACAGCATAACTTTTATGTCATCACGCGTTATAACCACAGCGCTATGTATGCGATGGCGGTTTATCAGTTAAGCCAAGAATTAAAAAAACGAATAAAGCTTGATGCTCAATAAGTGTGCTAGCAGTAATGAATAAAACTCAGATATTCGCTTTTCTTTTATGCCTATGCTTGATGATGTCTTGTTCCTCACCAGTAACAAAGAAGATCTCAAGAGATGCAGCCCCCAAAAAACCGTCGCAAACACGGATAGATAATGCCAAAGAAGCCGTGCCCAAGGTGGAGCCAAAGAGTAAGTATGGCAACCCAGAATCCTATGTTGTCTTTGGTAAGCGCTACTATGTGAAAGACAGTGCCAAGGGTTATGTAGAAGAGGGTATCGCTTCATGGTACGGCACGAAGTTCCATGGCCGTCGCACATCAAGTGGTGAACGCTATGATATGTATGCGATGACAGCAGCACATAAGACATTGCCTTTACCGACCTATGCCCGAGTGACTAACCTTGATAATGGGCGCTCAGTAATTGTTAAGATTAATGATCGCGGTCCATTCCATGAAGATCGCATTATTGACCTCTCCTACAGTGCTGCAACC
>JAQWYM010000087.1 GCA_029253965.1 Gammaproteobacteria bacterium | reverse complement strand
ATCAGCCCGCGTGAATTCGGTTACTTCACTACCATTTAATCTAAAAGCACCATTATCAAGATCGCTAATAAATATTTTTATGTCAGCATCACTACTATCTTCATCACTAATTGCAATATCCGCCTCTGTAATCGCGACCGTCTCACCTTCGTTAATGGTAAGTCTTGGAGTCCCTACTACTGGTGCGTCATCTGCGTCTGAAATAAATGTTATTAACGCACTAACTCCGACACTCACTGTATTGTTGACATCTGCTGCCGCGACACTAAAGGCAGGAGCTGTTGTTGTACCGTCATGCTCGAAACTAACCATGCCTGACTCTACCTGCTCCAGAGTAAATTCTGTCACCTCAACACCTGAAACTTGAAAACCGCCCGCTGTTACGTTACTGACAGTTATAATCACATCAGCGCTATCACTATCATCTGTAAGACTCAGATCAGCAACGCTAATAATAATCGTTTCACCTTGGTTTACAGACAGGCTGGGTTGAGCAATCACCGGCGCATCATCTTCTGTGTTGCTAAAATCTATTGTCGCATCACTGGCCACACTGTAGCTTGATGTTTCATCTTTAACCCTAAGAGCGAAATAAGGAGGGTTATCGGATCCATCAGCGATCAACAGGATTCTGCCCTCATCGACTTCCTCAAGAGTAAAACGTGTAATGACTATGTTGGCATCATCTCTATTAACTAATGAGGCATTCTGTAAATCTAGAACCTCAACTAAAACATCACCTAAAGATGAATCTTCATCGCTAATATCAAGGTCTGTAAGTGTAAGTACTTTTGACTCGCCTTCGTTAATCGCAATAACGGGGTTACCAATCGTTGGAACATCATTAACGTTTGCTGAATACGTTACTGTGGCATCAATTGCTACTGAATAATCCGATGTTTCATCCTTTGCAGCAACTGAAAATTCAGGTGGATTTTCACTGCCATCATGGATAAAACGAATTTCCCCATCAATAACATCTTGTAATGAAAATATTACATCACCATTAAAACTGGTTTCTGAAAGCTGAAAATACCCAGCTGATATGTTTGATAATTGAATCGATACATCACTAGCTGCAGTGTCATTATCTATTACACCCAAGTCGCTTACGCTGAGAGTTATAGTCTCTCCTTCGTTAATCGTCAGATTTGGCAATATGACAATTGGCGCATCATCACTTAACGTTGAATCAAATATCACCTGCACAGCAACACTGTCTGTCGATGAGGTCGCATCACTTGCGCTAATATTAAAGACTGGTGCATTTACTGTGTTGTCATGCTGGAAGCTTATTTCAGATGCATTTACTTCTTCCAGCGTGAATTCTGTAATAGCGGTTGCTGAGCCTACTTTGAGAAATTGACCACCAGTAATCTCTGTTACCCTTATCACGACAACAGATGAATCACTATCTATATCACTGATTCCCAATTGCTCTGTAGTAATAGTCAGTGAATCACCCTGTGTAATGCTGATTTGAGGGGAAGAAATGACAACTGGGTCATCGACATTGGTATAATTAAATACAACATCAACAGAACTCCCTGGTAGTGGTACTGAGCCAGTATTATTCGAAGAGATATTGGCCTCAGGTGTCAATTCACTGTCATCATGAATAAACAGGACATTGCCAGCAGCCACATCGGCCAAAGTAAAACTGGAAATGGAAGCAGTTGTATCAGCGACTAATGCAAAAAATCCTCTATTCACACTATTAATATTGACTTGAACATCTGCATCATTCGAATCAAGATCGATTACGCCCAAAGCTTCACGACTTATGACAAGTTCTTGACCTTGCTGAATGTTGAACTCTGCACCGGATATCGTTGGTGCATCGGCAACAGCTGGAAGATCGAAAGTAATATCGACTGAGAAATAACTGGCAGTTGTATTTGTGCTATCTGTTACTTTGATCGAAAAAGCTGGCGGATTATCACTACCATCATGTGTAAAACTGATATCACCATTATTTAATTCGCTTAGATTAAATTCGTTTTTTGTGAGACTACCATAGGTCAAGAAATTCACTTCAATAATGACCTCTTCTGCAGAGCTGTCATCATCACTAACACCAAGTCCTGCGGCAGTTAATACCACAGTCTCACCTTGACTTATAAATAGCGAAGGATCAACAACTTCAGGAGCATTATCAACAACGGGAACAGAGGCATTGCTGATGACACTTTCATTCGAGCCATTTCCGTCAACATAACTTAATTCAACTGTGATCACTTTACCCGCTTCCGCTTGGGTCAAGTTATAAGTCGACTTATCAGCATTAATAATGGCTTCACCATTGGCAAACCATTGGTATACCAACGTACCTAGACCATCAATATCTGCCAAAGTAGTTATATCCGTGCCCAATTCTTGGTTTATTACTACGGATCCCGTGATTGTAACCCCACCTGTCGGCACATCATTTACATTGGCAACGTCTGCTGTTGCGTCACTGATAACTCGTTCTGAATTACCTGCACCATCGCTGTAAGTGACTACTACATCAATCGCTACACCAACTTGTGCTGCCGTTATATTAAAGGTTGCTCCAGTTGCCCCAAGGATGTCTGTACCATCGGCACGCCATTGATAGTTAAAGACACCAATGCCATCAACATCGCTTATGGCTCCAGTATCTGCTGTGAGTGTAGACCCTTCTTCAGCACTTCCTGTTATTGTGACCAAGCCAACTGGCAGATTATTCCCTGCTCCCGAAACCTCTGGAGTTTCACTGCTGGTTAAGCTTTCTACTTCACCACCATCATCGGTATAGCTCACTATCACTCTGATAGTAGTGCCAGCTTTATCCGCTTCTAACAGATAAGTTTCACTGGTTGCACCATCAATGTTGATACCTGCATCCTGCCACTGATAAGTAAACTCACCAATACCATCCGTATCGGTCACTTTGGATGTATCGGCGGTCAGAGTATCTCCCACACGACTGCCCCCAGTGATTACTACATTGCCCTCTGGCACATCATTGATGTTAGTCACTGGCGTACTCATCGCACTGGTCACGCTCTCTTGCGCACCTAGATCATCGACGTAATTTACTGTCATCGTGATGGCTTTACCCACCTCACTTTGGGTTAGGATATAACTGGCTTGCACTGCACCATTAATCTCCACACCATCAGCAAACCATTGGTAGCCAAAGGCGATGCCACCATCAGCATCGCTAATCAGGCTAGAGTCCATCTCTAAAAGCTCACCTTCAATGAACGCACCATTAATAATCGGAGCGCTGAAGGCAATATTTGCTGCAAACTCTTCGACATCACCATCTGCAGCAGATATACCCGCCACTAACTCGGTTTTAGCTTCTGTAGAAAGAGCGCCATCACTACTAATTTCATTTGCCAAATCTGTCAAAATCTCGTCTGTAGTCTCCCCATTTACACTCTCGCTACCAGAAATTGCCGCTAATATATTACCGTAATCATCAACATCAGCCTGATCAACACCCGCGACATCTACTTTCAGCTTTGGCGTGTCAGACACAAGATCAGTTCCTGTTAAACCTAACGCATTAGCAACTTCTGTATTTGCAACCACTATCTGATCTGCGGATAACTCAGCTGGTGTAGACTCAGAATCACCATCATCCCCACCATTCATGCCTAATTTTCGCACTAATAATTCAGTTACCGGGTTGATATTTGCAACGTAAGTACTTGTATCACCACTGATGAAAATTATTGATCGTAGATCAGCTGTCAAATCTACAGGTAGTTTGCTTGTTTCATCGATGTAGTCTGGAAGACTTCCATTGGCATCGACTGTACGTAGTAGAACAGCACCACTATAATCTGCAGATAAAGTAAATTCATAAGTACCATCATCATTCATTAAAACTGTAGTCAATTGAGTACCATCAGTGCCATAAACCTCAATACTCAAACCAGTATTTTCTATCATTGGGCCTGCTGCCAGCACACCACTAACAACCACTTCAGTTACATCACTACTATCATTACTATCATTACTATTACGCAGGACTTCAGCTGTTATCATTCCAAAGCCAACCAAAGTGGTTAAACCTACAAAACTGGAAGTAATGCTAGCTGTGGCAGCGGTTTCTTCACTAGTGACTTCAGCTTCAGCTAAAACATCACCCAATCCTAATTGACTGCCTTGAGCTTGCTGAATAGCATGACTTAAAGCAGATTGACCCTGAGCCAACTCCATTAATGTGTGCATATCGCCATGTGCCAACATCAGCTGGCTACCATCACCCAACTCTAAACCCAAACTATCAGCAGCTAAACTGAAATAACTTAACTCACCATCAGTAGTATTCTCTAGTGCTATTTCAACAACACATTCACCCTCGGTGCAGAGCGTGAAGTAATCCTGTAGTGCCATCGATTCATCTTCAGTAAACAGCAGATTGAGATCGTGACCTATACGCGAACCAATGACCTGCTCCAGTGGTAGCGTCGTTGAATCAATACGCTGAAGGAATCGATAAGTTTCTCCTGCGCTTAACTTCAGGCGATTATCGTCGGCATGATTTACTATTACTTCTCGCTCTGATCCATCTGCAGAAGTAATAATTAAGATTATTTCAACTTGATTTTGTTTACTCATAACCGCGCTACCTTTAATTTTAATACGATTCAATTATCTGTTTATAAATTAAATATTTAATTTCCAAGTTAGCCAACTTGGCTCTTTTAGGCGACCAGTCATACTGAACTGCTACCAATGGCTTAATTATAAATTCCTGGCAGGGCCGACCCTGCAATGCCTGCGATCTGCTGCACATCAATCACTTAATAGATTTTTTAGTCAAAGGCAGATGCATGTAACAAAAAATACTCATGCGAATATAGTTAGTAAATTTAGAATACTATTTAAATGCATTATCTTTATGTTCTTTTGAAATATCAAGTATTAACGTTATATTTGTTAATACACAATACGGAAATGATTTTGTTACATTTTTGTAACATTAACGCTCGCATCAAAGCTATCGACACATCTAAAATAATCGTTAGTAAAAAAAATAATTAACTATGACAAAAGATTCAAAAAGAACAAACAGGAACAACCTATTTGGTGCTGGATTTATTCCACTTGAAGAATACATGGAAGTTAATGTGTTCACGCTCAAAGAGAATAACGGTAACCAAGTACATCGCGTAGATAAACAGACTAAAAGCAGGTTTCATTGACAACGTTACGAGCTGTTACTTTAAACAGTGCTAGGCTGGGTACAGCTGAAGCATAGTAGGGGCTAGTACTTTTTGGTGATTAGATGGCTGATGAAATGACTTCACCGAAGCACATCCGAATATTTATTTATTACTGGATACGATTGAGTATGACTTAAGGCGGACTGTCCCTATTGAGACAAATGATAACTAAGGGCTGCTTACTTATTTTATGCGTGACCAGTCAAAGCTGGCGCCCGGATCAGATTTACGGCCCGGTGCAATATCGTTATGACCAACAATCGCTTTCGCTGTTATTCCTTTATAGGCTCCTTGTAAGCAGCTAATGAGTGATTTAAGCACTGCATATTGTTGCTCACTGTAAGCCTCTTCATCGCTGCCTTCTAGCTCAATTCCAATTGAAAAATCATTACACGCCTTTCGGCCTTGATAACTGGATTGACCAGCGTGCCATGCCCGGAGATTTAAGGGAACAAACTGTGTTAGGCAGCCATCCCGTTCAATATACAAATGGCTGGAGACTTTAAGATCTGCTATTTCTGCAAAGTAAGGGTGTTCTGAGGTGTCTAATTTGTTGCTAAAAAATTGTTGCACATGACCACCGCCATATTCAGCGGGGGGCAAACTGATGCCGTGCACCACGATCAATTCTGGCAGCATGCCTGCAGGTCGAAGATCACAGTTAGGCGAGGCGATGATGATGGCCTCATCTATAAGGTGTGTATTTAAGTCTATCCGCATCTAAAGCGCTGTTTCGTCCTTAAGGTTGGCTGTCGTCGTTATAGTAGCCTAGCTTGCTTTGCCTTCGCCACTTTTTAGCAGACAAAAAAAGCACCGCAATGCGGGGCTTTTTTTCTGCCGTAGAGGCTGGCCTACATCATGCCGCCCATCTCATTGATTTTATTTGGCTTATAGACCTCGAAACATGGGTCTACCCCACTTAATACCCCACCCGGACAGACCGCGCATTTTCTTGTTGTTTTATCCAGATAATAATCGATCTATTCCCATACCGACTGGGAATGTCAACACTCCCCGTTAGAAAAACATGATACATTTGGTTAAAATATAGATTATTTTATAAATAGTCTCTTTTAACAATTACAACCTTGATCATTAAAATATTATGAATAAATTATTCGAAAAAAATCATTTCTTAGTGTTTTTATGCACTTTTTTCATCTGTAATCCTATTTCAGCAATGCCGCTTGGTTGTGATGATGATAATAATGATAATTTTTATCAAAAGATTATTCGCTTAGGACACGATCACGACGAAATTGTTTCTCATATTCAGCAAGGAGGCAATGAAATTATTGCCGAAATAGAGAATTGTGGAGGCACCTGTTCTTATTATGCAGAGTCAGTCCTCCGACTTATGGAAGAAGAACCTATCGAAAATATTTTTTCAGAAATAACCGAATATCCAAACGAGTCACCTGATGTTGGAAGAACGCTTCTTGGAAAAATTACTAGTTTAAATGCTGATTATGATTTAGAAATTAACAGTGTTAAGTTTCCAGAATCCAGCTTCATAAGGATGAAAACAACAGATTATGAGAATCAGGGTTTTCCCTATGACCTGCAACTAATGAAGCTGAAAGTACAATTACAAGGTTTCACTCATATGCCCGCTGAGGAAATGGGGACAATAATAGATTCTCTTGCTGATGGAGAGTTGGGAGCCCTGTCTCTTTTGGGTGACGGTGAGGGTGAGCGTGAGTTTGGTCATGATATGGTACTTATTAAAAAACCTACAGGTGTCACGATATTTGATGAAGATTTCCTTCGTGAATATGACAATCCTCTTTCTAAAGATGCCTTGAATAAACTGGCTGGCGAACTTGATAAAGACAATAATGTCCGATTTGCCTTTATGAGGATCGTCAAACATGCTAATTAAACAAATGGTCTACACTAACAAACCGCATAATCCCGATTATGTATTGTACTGCCTAACTTAACCATACGGCCATTATCACCATCAACATGGGAAACTCGCTTGCCTCGTTCTTTAAATTCTGTCCGCGTACGCCAACATTATGAAACCTCCCTGTAGCTATTTTTAATAGCCTCATTTATCCCTTTATAATAGTAGCCATAGACAACGAATATCTATGGTTCATTTCGAGGCCATAACGTAAATTTCTCTGTGTAAAATGACGGCTGGTGATCTGCTTTTCCGTGTAATATTTCTTCATATCGAGACCTCCATTTATATCCGGAAATCTCATCGTCGTCATGGTGTTAAATTTGGGGGAAAGACCATCGAAACTAAAACCGAAAAAAAAGCCCGGAAGCAATTACTTCTGGGCTTTTTTAAGTAGACCTTAGGTAGCAGTAATCTACTACATCATGCCGCCCATACCACCCATGCCGCCCATGTCTGGAGCTGCCATGCCTGGTGCATCGTCTTTAGGTAACTCAGCAACCATCGCTTGAGTTGTAATCATAAGACCTGCAATTGAGCCTGCATTTTGTAATGCAGAACGCGTTACTTTGGTTGGATCCAAAATACCCATCTCAATCATGTCGCCATAAACACCAGTTGCTGCGTTGTAACCAAAGTTGCCTTCGCCTTCATCTACTTTAGCTAGAACTACTGAGGCTTCATCACCTGCGTTAGCAACGATTTGACGTAGCGGCTCTTCCATCGCACGACGAGCAATGTTAACACCCGCAGTCTGATCGTCATTGTCACCTTTAAGCGTTAGCAATACGCTACGCGCTCGAATCAAGGCAACACCACCACCAGGTACCACACCTTCTTCTACCGCTGCACGTGTTGCATGCAGTGCATCTTCAACGCGAGCTTTCTTCTCTTTCATTTCAACTTCAGTCGCTGCGCCCACTTTGATTACTGCAACACCGCCGGCTAGTTTAGCCATACGTTCTTGTAGCTTCTCTTTGTCGTAGTCTGAAGAGGCTTCTTCGATGTGTGCACGAATTTGATCAACACGCGCTTTGATGTCTGTTGCCTGACCAGAACCATCAACAATCGTAGTATTCTCTTTTGAAACGTGAATACGCTTGGCAGTGCCTAGCTCGTCTAAAGTTGTCTTCTCTAATGATAGACCGACTTCTTCAGAGATTACCGTACCACCGGTTAGGATGGCGATATCTTCTAGCATAGCTTTACGACGATCACCAAAACCTGGAGCTTTAACCGCTGCAACCTTAACAATGCCGCGAATCGTGTTCACAACTAATGTTGCTAGTGCTTCACCTTCAACATCTTCAGCAATAATTAGCAGTGGACGACCGGCCTTAGCAACTCCTTCAAGAATAGGCAGTAGGTCACGAATGTTTGATACTTTCTTATCAAATAATAAGACGAACGGATCGTCCATATCGCAAGTCATGTTATCTTGGTTATTCACAAAGTAAGGAGATAGGTAGCCACGATCAAACTGCATACCTTCAACAACGTCTAGTTCGTTTTCTAGCGCGTTACCTTCTTCAACTGTAATCACGCCTTCTTTGCCTACTTTATCCATAGACTCAGCAATGATGTCACCAATAGAGGTGTCAGAGTTGGCTGAGATTGAACCGACTTGAGCAATCGCTTTACCATCTGAACAAGGCTTTGAAAGTGACTTCAGCTCTTCAACTGCTGCCATTACCGCCTTATCGATACCGCGCTTAAGATCCATTGGGTTCATGCCGGCAGCTACTGCTTTCATAC
>JAQWYM010000088.1 GCA_029253965.1 Gammaproteobacteria bacterium | reverse complement strand
GAATTTAAGAATCGGACTTTGCAGACCTTCACGGCCCTGCTCAACATCATTACATTTGATGTAAGCCAAGCCCTTAGCGCCGTAGTTAGCGACATACTTCGTATAACCATCAATCTCTTTACGACTGAGCTCACTGCCATTCGGCAGACAAATAACGGCCACACGCCCTTTTTCATCCTGTGCTGGACCACTGAATACTTTAAATTCAACCGCTGTCATCAAGTCAGTTATATCGATTAATTCCAATGGAATACGTAGATCTGGCTTGTCTGAACCATAGCGATGCATCGCATCAGCATAGCTCATGCGCGGGAACGGAGCCTCTAGCGCGACACCAATAGACTGCTGAAAGACCTCCCGCATCATACCTTCCATCGTCGACATGATGTCTTCTTGACCAAGGAATGAGGTCTCGATATCAAGCTGGGTGAATTCAGGCTGGCGATCAGCACGTAGATCTTCATCACGGAAACAACGGACCACTTGGTAGTAACGATCAAAACCACTCATCATTAACAATTGCTTAAATAATTGTGGCGATTGTGGCAACGCAAAAAATGATCCGGGGTGAGTACGGCTAGGCACTAAATAATCACGCGCACCCTCTGGGGTCGCTTTAGTTAACATTGGCGTCTCAATATCTAAGAAGCCATTAGTGTCGAGATACGTGCGCAAGGCGCGTGTCACTTGAACACGAGTCTGCATACGTTGCTGCATTTCAGGGCGACGTAAATCGATATAACGATAGCGCAGACGTGATTCTTCATTCACATCAGTATCATCGAGCTGGAACGGCGGTGTATCTGACTTATTCAAGACTTCTAGAGCCGTTGCAAGCACTTCAATTTGACCCGTACTGAGATCAGCATTAACGGTACCTTCAGGGCGTGGGCGTACTTTTGCTGTGACTTTTATCACATATTCATTTCGGAGCTGCTCAGCCGCAAGAAAGATATCTGCCCGATCAGGGTCAAACACCACTTGCACGACACCGCTGCGATCGCGTAAATCGATGAAGATGACACCACCATGATCTCGGCGACGATTCACCCAGCCACAAAGTTGTACTTCTTGCTCTAAATGTTCAAGCGTGGTTTTTCCACAGTAGTGCGTGCGCATGTGACTTGTCCTGGCGTTAAATCTGGATGAAATGTAGCTAAATAAGGTTGCCGTGGATACTACGTAGTAAGCTAACGTGAAGCAACCGACGCGGGACTGGATGTCTTCGCCATTCCTAGTGACATCACTAGTTTCAAAGCGGTTTCTATATCCATATCAAGCTCACGTGTCTCACTTTCTGCGACCACCATAATAAACCCTGAGGTTGGATTAGGGGTGGTTGGCACAAAGACCATAATGGACTGCTGGTCCAGTTGCTCCTGAATTTCCTTTACGGCAGTCCCGGTCTGGAAGCAAATAGTCCAAATGCCTTTACGTGGGTATTCAATTAAAAGCACCTTGCGGAATGAATCCCCACCGTTACTGAGTACGCTATTCAAAATCTGCTTGGCTGAAGAATAGATAGTGCGCACCAGAGGAATCCGTGAGAGCAAACTCTCTGAGAGCCTTAGTGCAGTTTGACCAAGCAAATTCGCGCCAATGGCTCCGGTGATCAGGAGAATGATAAACGCTAAAATAAAGCCGAGGCCTGGAATAGAAAAACCCAACAGACTCTCAGGGCGCAACGCTATAGGCAGAATCAGCAGCAGCTTATCCATCATCTCTAGCAGAAACTTCAGAACAAAGAAGGTCACGCCTAGCGGAACCCATACCAAGACACCTGCAATCAAGTAGCGACGCAACATATTTTAGAGCCCTAGTGCCTTTATCTGCACTTATACTTATTTGAATATGAACTCATGAGACTGTCACTGACAGCTTATGAGCCGGAGGAACTATCTGAATCCTTACTAGCAAGATTCTTCTGATTTCCTGATTTAAAATCAGTTTCGTACCAGCCATTGCCACTCAATCGAAAGCCAGCGGCTGAAATAATCTTTTTTAGTGCATCTTTGCCACATTCAGGACAACTCGTAAGAAGATCGTCACTGATTTTTTGTAAGACTTCGTGCTGGTGCCCACAGGCATCACATTGGTATTCGTAAATCGGCATATCATTAGATTCCTTTAACAAAAACTCGACCGATATCAAACTTCGGCCGCCGTACTACCCCACTACCATCTAGGATCGATAGAGAATAAGGGCTAAGTATAGTGACCCATACCGATAATAGGTAGGCTATCAAGGCCTCTAGTCGTGGTTTATCCGCTAATTTTCAACATAACCATGCGATTTAACACAGCGATGGGCCTCTGCTTCGGAGTTTGACCTCAACTGCTGATTCAAAATAAGCGGCCTTAAGCCGGCAAGAGGCATATTCTATGCGCTAGCCAACATGCTAATATAGCTATTAATAACACTTTGGGAGGACAGCCCAGATGAAATATTGTGCACAGAAAATATCAGACCTGACTTGCTGGCTTGCATTGTCAATGCTGCTGCAGGTCAATGTGATTGCTGATGAAACACAAGCCCCGCTGGAACCACCTACAATAGAGCAGCACAGTGTCAAACTGAGAACAGTTTATAAGTACTCACTATTCCCTGGTGTACGCCCCTGTGATGGGCCTCAGCAAAACGACACTGTCGGTAGTGAGAACTGTAAAAGCCAAGAATTGATAAAGTCCTTATCAACCCGCGATCACCGCATTTACGGCTTGGAACGTGGCACTATGGTCCATGAGAGGGTCGCTCCTAATGGCAATATACTGCGCCTTAACTTCTCACGGAAAGCTTTCCGTGATAACTGAGCTTTAATCTAACTTTTCAAACAGAGCCATGGTCTCAACATGTCCTGTGTGTGGAAACATGTTAATCACGCAGACCCGAGTCATACGATAGCCTAAGGTATTAACCAAGACATTGGCATCACGCGCCAAACTCGCGGGATGACAAGACACGTAAAGCACTTTTTTGGGTGCTATCAGATGCAGTTGATCAATAACCTCTTTAGCACCTGAGCGTGGTGGATCAATAAGCACTAAATCCCACTGTTGTGCTAACCAACTATTGCTCTCATTAACCTTGAATAAGTCTTCCTTCTTAAATTGCACATTATTCAGCTTATTCAGGGTCGCGTTATTCTTAGCACGTTGTATGAGTGCCGCATCACCTTCAATGCCCAACACCTTATTCGCTAGTTGCGCTAAGGGCAGACTGAAATTACCTAACCCACAAAATAGATCCAAGACCCGATCGGTCGCTGTCACCTGCAGCCAATCTAAGGCTTGAACGACCATTTTATTATTGATCCCAGCATGAATTTGTATGAAATCAGTGGCTGTAAACTGTAGCCGTAGATTGAATGGCTGCAAGGTAAAATACAGCGGCTCTACTGGCAGCGAATCTAAAGGGTAGATCGACTTTAATCCGGCCGGCTGCAGCAATAAACGAATCTCCTGCTGCTGCTGAAAGGCATGTAGAAGCTCAACATCAGCTTCGCTGGGTGTTTCTAACACGCGCATGACGACTGATGTTGCATTCTCGGCAATACTACATTCAAGCTGAGGAATCTTATCCCTGATCGACAGTTGATAAATCAGCTCAGCAAAAGGCTGAATCAATCCGGCAATCTTTGGATCTAATACCTCACATGAGGACATTTGTACGATATAAGGTGCGTTTTTCTCACGAAAGCCAACCAATACGGCATCTTTCTTCATGACATATTTAACACCGAGGCGCGCGCGCCGACGATAACCCCAGACCTTATCTGTCAATGCTGGAATGACCTCTTCCGCACTGACTTGACCAATACGCTGTAAGGTATCAAGCACTGACTTTTCTTTGAATGCTAGCTGCATCGCAGGGGTTATATGTTGCGTTGCGCAACCACCGCAGACCGTAAAACTAGGGCATTTCGCCTCCACCCTTTCTGCTGAAGGCTCAATGATTTCAATTAAGTGTGCCTCATCAAATTTCTTTTTTTTCTTGATTGCTCGATAGCTGACTCGCTCACCTGTCAGTGTGAAAGGAATAAAAATCTTTTTTCCATCTTCACTAGCAACACCATTCCCGTCCAGTGACACGTCAGTAATCACAGCCTCTTTTAAATCAGTCATATATTCTCTTTGATACAGTCAACTATCACATCGCTCACCGAGTTAGCTAGTCTATAACCTCACCCGTGAGAAAAGTGGCTAATGATATTCGATTTTCAAAGCTACGACTCACATTCTTTGAGTAACAGGTAAAAAAAATTAAGCAATTAAGTGACTAAAAGCATATGCTATACGCTTGTAAAGTAGTCTAGACAAAGCGAGCCAGTGATGTTTATCCACGAATATCAATCCAAAAATTTATTGCAGCAATATCAGATCCCTATTCCACGAAGTCATATCTTTCATCAAAGTGATGATATCGATTCTTTCGCTGAACAATGGGGCGATCAAACATGGATTGTGAAATCACAGATTCACTCTGGTGGTCGTGGTAAAGCTGGCGGTATTTTATCTGCTCATGATGCTGCAGAACTAGCTAAGCATATGAGCCAACTGCTGGGCAGCCAACTCATCACCGCACAAACAGGTGCCGAGGGGCTGCCTGTCAATGCGCTACTGATCGAGAAGCCTGCCAACATTGCTAATGAGATCTATCTCGGCATCTTGATTGACCGCAATCAAAAAAACATTACCGTACTATCTTCCAGCGAAGGCGGTATCAACCTCGAAGAAATCGCGGAACAAGACCCTAGTAAAATCAATCGAGCAGCGATTAGTAAGGCGACCGGATTACTAGCCTCTCATCATCAGACTCTGCTTAAAGGATTGCAGCTTAATCAGATACAAGCACATGAGTTCAAGCAGATAGTGAGCAATCTCTATCGTATGTTTTGTGATATTGATGCCACTCTAGTAGAAATCAACCCTCTAATAGTGACCGAAGCCGGTGAGCTACAAGCCCTCGATGCAAAGATCAATATTGATGACAATGCCTTATTTCGCCAAGCCCAAGTTTCTAGCTTACGTGATGATAGCCAAGAGAATGCTATTGAGCGCAAGGCGCGAACGCATGGTATAAGCTATGTCAAACTGAATGGCAACATTGGCTGTATTGTTAATGGTGCTGGGCTAGCTATGGCGACCATGGATTTGATTAAACACTTTGGTGGTGAACCGGCTAATTTTCTTGATGTCGGTGGTAATACCAATGAGGCTCGCGTTACCCACGCCTTTGAATTACTGCTGGCTGACGATGTGCATGCAATTTTCGTTAATATCTTTGGTGGGATTGTTCGCTGCGATGTGATTGCCCATGGTATTTTAGCGGCGCTTAAGCAGACTGCTTTAAAGGTTCCTGTTGTCGTCTTACTGCAGGGGACTAATGCAGAACAGGCTAAAGCCCTATTGAAAGATCAGCACCCTTTACTATTCCCAGTAAAAGATCTCAGTGAAGGCGCACAACTAGTGATATCTAAAGCATGAGCATTTTAATTGATAAAAACACACGCATACTCTGCCAAGGTCTAACCGGTAGCCAAGCTAGTTTTCATACTGAGCAAAGCCTAGCTTATGGCAGTAAAATCATCGCTGGTGTTAATCCACATAAGGGTGGCAGCACACACCTTGGCCTGCCCGTTTACAGCAGTGTGCGTGAAGCCTGCCGCGAACAGACTATTGATGCCACTATTATTTATGTCCCTGCCGCCTTTGCCGCAGATGCAATGATCGAAGCGATAGAAGCAGAAATTGCTCTCATCGTCTGCATCACTGAAGGTGTGCCAGTGCATGACATGCTCATAGTCAGTGAACATCTAGCGGCCAGCGAATCACGATTAATTGGGCCTAATTGTCCGGGCCTTATTACACCGGGTGAATGCAAAATGGGCATTATGCCAGCAGCCATTCACCGCCCTGGCAAAGTCGGCATTGTTTCACGCTCGGGTACATTAACGTATGTTGCGGTATCACAGACCGAAGCCTTTGGTCAGTCAAGCTGTGTTGGTATTGGTGGTGATCCTATTCATGGCCTAGATTTCATCGAATGCCTACGCTTATTTGAGCAAGACCCTCAAACTGAAATCATTGTCTTAGTCGGTGAGATTGGCGGTAATGCGGAAGTAGAGGCTGCAGAAGTCATTGCGACAGAGATCAGTAAACCAGTAGTGGCTTATATCACAGGGGCTAGCGCCCCAGTCGGCAAGCGCATGGGGCATGCCGGTGCCATTATTCATAGTGGCAAAGACACAGCAGAAGAAAAGTACGCGGCATTAAAAAGGGTGGGCGTGGATACTGTCAGCACCCTCGCTGACATTGGAGAAGCGGTAGCAGCAGGTCTTAAGTCAAAATAAATGGCTTATCCTGCGTGTGTAGCACAGAGTATCTGTTCCCACGCCCAAGCATCAGCAATTATATCTTCTAAGGCAGCTCTTTGAGGCTGCCACGTCAGAACCTCTTTAGCCAAACTTGCATCAGCAATTAAGATTGCTGGGTCTCCTGCACGCCGTGTTTCCTTGATCAGCTTAATGGCTTTACCCGTTACTCGCTCTGCTGCCTGAATAATCTCAAGCACACTAAAGCCTGCACCATTACCCAGATTGAAAGCGCTGCTTGCCCCACCCTCAGCCAGATAATGCAAGGCATTTGAGTGAGCAGAACATAAATCATTTACATGGATATAATCACGTACACAACTTCCATCCTCAGTGTCATAGTCGACACCGAAAACAGAGATAGACTGACGTCTACCAGAGGCTGCCTGTAGCACCAGTGGAATAAGATGCGTTTCAGGCTGATGACATTCACCAACACGCCCTAGCGGATCTGCACCAGCGGCATTGAAGTAGCGCAAGCATACTGAGCGTAGGCCATAAGCGTTCTCATAGTCAGCTAATATTTGCTCAACCATAAGCTTAGAACGACCATAGGGGTTCACGGGCTGCTTTGGGTGTGTTTCATCTATCGGTGTGTAACTCGGATTACCAAAAATAGCAGCGGTTGATGAAAAAATAAATTGCTTCACTTTATAGCGACACATGGTGTCCAGCACCTGCTGCGTTTTAACGACATTATTTTGATAGTATTTTGCAGGATCGCTAACCGATTCAGCTACTTCAATATAGCCAGCAAAGTGCATCACTGCATCAATATCATGATTTTGAAAAATCTGATCTAAGACTGCAATATCGGCCATGTCAGCCTCATAAAAAGGTAGGGAACCAACAGCCGCAGCCTGTCCAGAATAAAGGTTATCGAGGACAATGACTTGATGACCCGACTGTACTAGCTGCAGGGTCATATGGGACCCAATATAACCTGCCCCACCGATGACTAATATATTCAAAACAAACATCTCCTATACTTTTATGTACAGTGTCATAGACTAGCAACACCGCTGCATTACTTTATACTCAATCTTCTATCCAAAACAGTAAAAAACTGATGGAAAAGTCTAGCCTTATTTATAATCCTAACTGCAGCAAGTGCCTAGCGAGTGTTAAATTACTGGCTGAGAAACAGGTCGCAGTAGAATTAATTGAGTATTTAGATCAAGCACTTAGTAGACAACAATTACGTGACCTTATACATCGCGGTGTCTCACCTAAAGATATGATTCGCACCTCGGAACCAGCCTTTCAAGCTCTTAATTTAGATATTGAAAGCCTTACTGAGACTGACATTATAGATTTATTACTCGCCGACAGCCGACTCTTACAACGGCCTATTTTTACTTATGCTGACCGCTCTATTATCGCGAGACCGGTAGAGCGCCTACTTGAGATACTCTGATATGGGTCCTATTCTAATTCTTTATTATAGTCGTGCCGGAGCTACTCGTGAGCTGGCCTATAAAATTGCTCGTGGCGTAGAACAAGCCGGTGTTGAAGCACTGATTAGAACAGTACCAGCGGTCTCAACGGAATGTGAGGCAGTAACGGATGATATCCCAAGCACAGGTGATCTCTATGCTGAACTCAGCGATCTAGAACACTGTTCAGGCTTATTACTCGGCAGCCCCACTCGTTTTGGTAATATGGCGGCAGCAATGAAGTATTTTCTAGATAGCACCAGCCCGTTATGGCTGCGAGGTGCGCTTGAAGGCAAGCCGGCCGGTGTTTTCACTTCAACAGGTGGTTTACATGGTGGACAGGAGAGTACGTTACTATCAATGATGCTACCACTGCTGCACCACGGCATGCTCATTGCTGGCATCCCTTACAGTGTCCCTGAGCTAAGCCTGACCCAGAGTGGTGGAACGCCCTATGGTGCTAGTCACGTCGCCGGCGCTAATAATCAACAGACACTGACCGAAGAAGAAGCAAAACTCTGCCTAGCGCAGGGTCAACGTATTGCAGAGCTAGCTCTGCGTCTGAACTCATAAGTCATTAAAGCCTCACTAACCGACGACCAGAATCACATGCAACTAAAACATTACTATCTACTCTCCGTCTTCAGTTTCAGCCTGCTATTAATAGGTCAGACACTATGGATTATCGCTTTAAATCCGAACACTGTCTTACCTAAGAGTATTTCCTTGATACTTTTTGTTGGCCCCTTACTGTTAGCTCTTCGAGGACTATTGGCGCCTAAGCTACACACTTATAAATGGATCACTCTATTTGTCTGGATGTATTTCTGTTGCGGTATTTGGAATGTGGTGGAAGAGAGTCAGATGCCTTTAGGTATTCTTCAGATTGTTTGCAGCCTAAGCTTATATGTTTCTGCAGTACTCTTTGTACGGGCACAACGCACGTCTTAAGGTGTTTCTTGCACCTTTAACACTTGACGTAAAAAAGGCAGGGTTAGACGTCTTTGATGCCGTAAGGACTCATCATCCAGTAGAGCCAAAATAGCCACTAAACTGGAAGTATCACGGCGACAATGCTTAAACAGGTAGTCCCAGCACTCAGCGCCTAGCTCTAGACCCCGTGCCTGCGCATGCAGTAACAAGGCTTGCTCGACCTCAGCTTGTAACAGAGTCGGCAGTTTATATACGGGGCCCCAAACCATGCGTGAATTCAAATCAGCTAGGTCAAAGATCTGCTGTGCCGGATTTCTATTAGCTGTCAGTAGTAAGCGAGTCCCCTGCGCACGCATCCGGTTAATAAAATTGAATAGGGCATACTCCCAAGCCTGATCACCTGAGAATAAATCAACGCCATCAAGGCAGACTGCAGAAATCGCCTGCAAACCTTCTAGCACACTCGTATCCGCAGCTAATAGTTCATCACAAGGAAGATAGAGCAACGTGTTCTTAGTTTTATTTGCATGATGACAAAGCGCATGTAATAGATGGGTTTTCCCGCTATTAGCAGCCCCCCATAGAAACAATTGATCTTCTTCACAATGACCTTCTGAAAACGCTGTTAGCATGCGCACTAAGGTCTGATCACCATAGAAAGTAGTGAATGTGTATTCGGCGGTAAGTTGCAATTGGAGCAACTGTTGTTGGTTTTTCAATGCACTAAAATCCAGCTATTAATCTACTGCGCCACGCGTCTGGCAAGCCGCAACCCAAGCCTATAATACTGCACTGCACTCGCGAACGTCGTACAAGCAACAATAATCATTAAAGTACTGAGTATTTGTGAGTTAACCACGCTTAGTTGCGAGAAGATCAACACAATACCTAGCACTATTTGCATTAAGGTATTCAGTTTACTAATAAGTAGCGACTGTATGTAGAAATCGTTAATTGAACACTGCAAGTAGACCAACCCCAGCAATAAAAACACATCACGCAGAGCAATCAGGCTAACTATCCACCACGGCACCCAGTGTAAGATACCGAAGCTAACAAATAGAGCTAAAATCATAAGCTTATCTGCGACTGGATCAAGTATAGCGCCTAGCCGAGTCTGCCAACTATAGTTTCGAGCTAAAAATCCATCCAGGCTATCCGATAGGCCCATCGCTAAAACTAATAGTAAAGCCTGCTCAAACTGTTGTAGAAAAATCATCGAAATCAGGTAAGGAACACAGAGAATACGTAAGCCAGTAATGACATTTGGAATCTGTCTTGCTACAAACATAAGATTTCCCACAAATTTCTCATTAAATTACTAAGAATCTAACCTCTTTTGGTCAATTTTGTGATGATCTAAATCACTCAATCATCTATTCTTAATAATTGCAGCATAGGTCTCTTTGACTATGCCTAAATCAAAATATAGTGTGTAAGATAGTATATCGTATAAAGTGCCAATAGCGATCTGTCTATGGCTAGGCTCTTTCAATACAAAACACAAAGAATTCAACAACTTAACTACAAAGTTAACAGATATTATGGGCCTCAGTTATAAAGACGCAGGCGTCGATATAGACGCTGGAAACACCTTCGTAGAACGCATCAAAGAGGCTGTTGCCTCAACTCACAGAAAGGAAGTGGTATCCGATCTTGGTGGCTTTGGTGGGTTATTCGAGCTTGCCAGTCACAAATACAAACAACCTATCCTAGTCTCAGGTACGGATGGTGTCGGCACCAAGCTGAAACTCGCCCAACAGATGAATCAGCACGGCAGCATTGGCATTGATCTGGTAGCCATGTGTGTCAATGACGTCATTGTTCAAGGGGCTGAGCCACTATTCTTCTTAGACTACTTTGCAACCGGCAAGCTAGACGTAGAGACCAGTACCGAGGTTGTTGAAGGTATTAGCCGCGGCTGCTTACTAGCGGGTGCCGCCTTAATCGGTGGTGAGACTGCTGAGATGCCGGGCATGTATGCTGCAGGTGAATATGATCTGGCTGGCTTTTGTGTAGGTGTTGCCGATAAACCTGCACTGATTACTGGAGCCAATATATCTGCTAATGATGTGGTTATTGGAGTGCAGTCCAGTGGTGTTCATTCCAATGGTTTTTCACTGGTTAACACCTTGATTGCCCAACAGGGCTTTCAATTAGATGAGTCTTTTAATGAGAGCACATTGGGTGAAACTCTGCTCACGCCAACCACTATTTACGTCAAGTTGATATTGAAATTAATCGCAGAATTTGAAATCAAAGGTCTCTGCCATATCACCGGTGGTGGTATCACAGAAAACCTGCCACGTGTTCTACCAAAGGGCACGGCAGCACAGATTGATCAAACCAGTTGGGAGCGCCCAGCAATCTTTGACTGGATTCAAAAACAGGGTGAGGTTGCAGATGATGAGATGCTTCGTGTCTTCAACTGTGGTGTTGGCATGGCCATTATCGTACCTGCTGAACAACTCGATGCCGTTGTTAAAGCCTGTCAGTTAGAAGATATGAAGGCAACTCAAATTGGTCATATCACCTCCACTAATGACACAGCACACGTCAAATATTAATGGCTGAGCAAGCGAGCGTGAATCGTATCGCTGTGCTGGTATCAGGTGGCGGCAGTAATCTTCAGTCGATCATAGACAAAGTGCATGAGTCTGATATCGCTGCTGAGATCTGTTGCGTTATCAGTAATCGCAAAGAAGTTTATGCGCTAGAACGTGCAAGAAAAGCGAATATTTCAGCTGTCGTCGTTGAGAGCCGTATCTATGCCGAACGTAGCCTGTTCGAACAAGCACTTCTTGGTGAGTTAAAGAAACAACAGCCAGATATCATCGTCATGGCAGGCTTTATGCGCGTATTGAGTGCAGAATTTATTGCGCATTATAGTGGCCGAATTTTAAATATTCATCCTTCATTATTACCCGATTTTACCGGACTGCATACCCATCAACGAGCCTTAGCAGCCGGTAGGAAAAGACATGGTTGCAGTGTGCACTTCGCTAGTGCTGAATTAGATGGGGGGCCCTTAATCATGCGTGCTGAAGTAGCTGTGCTTGACACTGATAATGAAGAAACACTGGCACTGCGAGTTTTACAGCAAGAACATGAAATTTATCCTCTCTGTATCCAGTGGTTATGTGAGGGGAAAATTAAGTTACGTAATAATGAAGTCTTTTATTGCAATGAGAAACTACTGGAGCCACTAACATGGCAAAACGAAATCGACTGCAAGTAAGCCTACTCCTCTTCTTACTAGGCTGTTTCATCAGCCTAGTGCAGGCTAATCCTCTAGTCCTCAATGCAGAGAACATCCCAAAGCCCTTCTCTGCTCAGTATAAGATCATCAAGAACGGTATGACTATGGGCGAGGTTAAACTCGAGCTGCAGCAGCATGATGCCGCAACTTGGGAGTATCGTTCATCGGTGAAGGCCAAGGGATTGGCAAAGTTCATTGTCGGTAGCAGTAAGAGTTATGCAGTCACTCATTTACGCCTGCATCAAGGGAACATTTACCCACTGTTATTTGAAGAGATCAAAGCTAATAGTGATGGTTTCAAGGACCAAAAAATTATTTTTGACTGGCAGGCTGGTAGGGTACAGGCCAGTTATAAGGCAGAGCATCTGGATAAGCCCTTGCCTAAAAACACCTTTGATAACTTGTCTTTGCAACTCAGCTTAATGGCTAATGCCCATCGATTACCTCAAGTCAGCCTTATTTATTTAGCTAATAAACGGCGTCTGCGTGAATATGAAATACATAGATCGGAGGTGCTTATCAAGACCGCCTTAGACGGCGAAGTTAATAGTATTTTGCTAGAACAGTATCGACAAAATACAAATGCACTTGAGATTCGTCTTTGGCTAGATCCTCAACGTCATGGCTTGCCATTAATGTTTGAGCGTTATAAAGACGGTGAATTGCAATTCACCGCCCAACTGGTTGCTAGCTCATCACTACAGTAATCTAGTCAACAGAGCCTGCGATGGTCATCTGATCCATCAACATCGAGCCACAATGAATACCGCCACAGGTATCAATATCATTACCAACAGCGGCGATACGTTGAAACATTTCTTTCAAGTTACCAGCAATTGTAATTTCTTGAACCGGATATTGAATCTCACCGTTCTCAACCCAAAAGCCTGCTGCTCCTCGGGAGTAATCACCGGTGACAGGGTTAACACCGTTACCAATTAATTCAGTCAGCAAAACTCCACTACCCATTTGTTTAATCAGATCATCTTGTGTGTACTGACTTTCTGGCAAACGAATGTTATGAACACCACCTGAGTTTCCTGTGGTCGTCATACCCAGCTTTCGCGCCGAGTAACTGGATAAGATATAGCCTTCTAATACGCCATTAGAAACGATATCACGCGCCTGTGTACGCACACCTTCAGCATCAAACGGGCTACTTGCTAATGCAGTTTTAATATAAGGATCTTCACTGATACTGAGCCAGTCTGGAAATATATTTTGACCTAAAGAATCAGGCAAAAACGAGGCATCTCTATAGAGTGCCGCACCATTAATTGCAGAAAAGAAATGTCCAAAAATGGATCGTGCAATGTTAGGTTCAAATAATACCGGCACTTCACGTGTTGATAGGCTGCGCGCATTAAGCCTACGCAGGGTTCGTTCTCGCGCCTTCAAACCAATGCTATCAACAGCATCTAATGCCTGTGCATCACGGGCAACACTGTACCAGTAATCACGCTGCATTCCTTTCTCATCTGCCGCCACCACTGAACAACTAATACTGTGGCGGGTGCTGGCATAATGGCCTAAAAAATCATGTGAGTTTGCGTAGATAGACTCTGAACGAATAGTACTAACACTGGCTCCTTCAGAATTAACAATGCGCTCATCATCACGTGCAATATCTTCACACTGCATTGCAATTTTCAAGGCCTGATCTGGCTCTAGTTGCCAGGGTCGATCAAGCTCAAGTTCAGGATAGTTTGTTGCCATCAGTTCAGCATCAGCAAGTCCAGCAGATTCATCTTCAGCAGTAAAACTCGCCATACTTAAGGCAGCATCAATAATATCTTCAATGGCACTGGAACGCATATCATTACTATCAGCAGAACCCTTTGCCTTCCCCCGATATACGGTGACGCCAAGAGCACGTTGGTTATGATGCTCCAATGTTTCAATATCACCTAAACGGGAACTAACTGAATAGCCCTTATCATTGCGTGCTGATACTTCGATATGATCAGCTCCTTTGTTCTTGGCATAGCGTATGGCATCAGAAACTATTTGTTCTATATCCATGTCTTTACTACTAGTATTAATATTTACTGTGGATTCTTGTTTACTCATGCCTGCGTTCCTCCGACAGTAATACCATCAACCTTAAGTGTTGGCTGGCCAACACCGACAGGGACACTTTGACCTTCTTTACCACAGGTCCCGATACCACTATCGAGTTGCAGATCGTTACCAATCATACTGACGCGTGTCAGCACATCTGGACCATCACCAATCAAGGTTGCGCCTTTAACTGGATAGGTAATCTTGCCATTCTCAATCATATAAGCCTCGGAGGCTGAGAAGACAAATTTACCTGATGTAATATCCACCTGACCACCACCAAAATTAACTGCATAAAAACCATGCTCAACCGAAGCAATAATATCTTCTGGTGCATGTTCGCCAGCCAACATATAAGTGTTAGTCATGCGTGGCATTGGTAAATGTGCATAAGACTCACGACGGCCATTACCGGTCGATACTGTACCTGATAATTGAGCATTCAAACGATCTTGCATATAACCACGTAAAACACCATCTTCAATCAATGTTGTACACTGTGTTGGCGTCCCCTCATCATCAA
This sequence comes from Gammaproteobacteria bacterium, assembly GCA_029253965.1. Lineage (GTDB taxonomy): Bacteria > Pseudomonadota > Gammaproteobacteria > UBA4575 > UBA4575 > UBA4575. The sequence continues at coordinate 15,784 of JAQWYM010000088.1, read as the reverse complement.
GATTGAGTGATCCACGTCGATTTTTCAAGGTGCCATCATCGACCACTGTGACACCCGCACTAGCAACACGCTCACCAATGCGGCCACTGAAGGCTGATGTTTCTTTACGGTTGAAGTCACCTTCTAAACCATGACCTACTGCTTCATGCAGCAGGACACCTGGCCAGCCGGGGCCTAGCACTACGGTCATCTTTCCGGCAGGTGCATCCTTCGCTTCTAAGTTAACCAAGGCCTGCCTTACGGCTTCTTTAGCGAAGGTTTCAATACTGTTTTCTTGAATAAACTGATTGTAATCAAAGCGACCACCCCCACCCATACTGCCTTGTTCGCGGCGTCCATTTTGTTCGGCAATAACACTGATATTAAAGCGTACCAGTGGGCGCACATCAGCAGCTAACAAACCGTCACTGCGAGCAATTAAGATCACTTCATGCATGCCGACTAGGCTAACCACGACTTGTTTTACACGTGGGTCTGCTTGCCGTGCAATCTCATCAGCCTGACGCAGTAGATCCATTTTTTGATGCTCATCTAAAACAGTAAATGGACTATCTTGCAGATACAGTTGATGCCCTGTTTGAATGTGTTGCGATGGCATTACAATCGAGTTACTCACTTTTGCAATGGTACGTGCAGCTCGAGCTGAGTCTAATAGGGCCGACATTTCAATATCATCAGAATAAGCAAAGCCAGTTTTCTCACCCGATATTGCGCGCACTCCGACACCACGCTGACGGCTATAGCTGGCATCCTTAACAATGCCATCATCCAGCGACCAAGCTTCTCGCACCTGTGATTGAAAATAGAGGTCGGCTGCATCAACTGCACCACCCAGAATAGTTGAAAGCGCCCTATTCAGATCCTCATCAACCAAGCCTGTTGGACTGAGTAGTTGCGCTCTTGCAATGTCTATTGATTCCATTTTTAATTTTACCGTTAACTAATTTTTCGGTGCTGCAAACAAGGAAAGGTTTTTCTAGTTTGCAGCATACTAGTTCTATCTATTTGTGCTGTAATCACACCCTCACCCTGTTCAACCTGACTTTTTATCTGTCCCCAAGGATCTATAATCATACTGTTACCAAATGTCTCACGACCGTTTTCATGCAAGCCACCTTGATTCGATGCAGCAATATAGCAAAGGTTCTCTATCGCTCTTGCACGTAGCAGACATTCCCAGTGGGCTGCTCCGGTGCTAGCAGTAAACGCTGCCATAACAGCTATTAACTCAGCCCCTTGATCTATTAAGTAGCGAAACATCTCTGGGAAACGAAGGTCATAGCAGATAGCAATGCCAATGCGCGCAAAGGGTGTCTCAACCACTAACGGCTGACTACCTGCCATCATTGTTACTGACTCTTTATAGCTCTCTTCATTCTCGAGCTCGACATCAAACAGATGAATCTTATCGTAGCGTGCCACACGCTCACCCGCTGCGTCATAAATCAAGCAAGCTGCATAAACTTTACTCGGGTCTTCGCTTGCGATGGGTATTGTCCCAGCAATAATCCACAGACCAAGTTTTCTTGCTTGCTGACTAAGAAATTCCTGAATCGGCCCTTCTCCCAAGCGTTCTTTAATGCTTAATACCGCAGCGTCTGCTTGCGCCATCATTGCGAAATTTTCCGGCAACAACGCTATCTTTGCACCTGCATTTTTTGCTTGTAACAGCAATCGCTCTACGCTGGCAAGGTTGTCTGCACAGCGCGGGGTTGAAATCATTTGAATGCTTGCGATAAGACTCATCGTTATAATCTTCGTTTCAATAGTATGATTATGCTGACAAAAGCTCAGCTACAGCAAGTTTTAGTACTGGGCTAGCTTATTCAGCTGACTTAGTATCGACTGGGACTTTGGTGAACTCTGGCTGCTCCCAGGTACCCCTCATTTCATACTTCATGTTTGCTAGTTCGTCTAAACCAACAAAGGCAGCAATACCCTTTGCCAAAAAGCCAGCAGCAATGCCAATTGGACCAGCAATAATGGCACCTGCAGTAGGTAGAGAGTTAGTCACTGTCGGTTCGACTAAGATATCCTGATCATAGGTCTTAGTAATGATATTAGTGTCACCTTGAATTGTAATATTAGCTGCTGATGAGGTGATTATAAGTTCATCAGTATGTACCTCACCACCTGGAAATAGCTCAAACTGGCCTTCGATGCGGTCGTAAGTAAAACCACTCTTGGCAACATCAGAAAAATCTAAGGTTAAACGCCGGCTAATTTCAGCCAAGTTAAACAAGGCTATAAACCGTCCCGCACCCGGCTCAACATCTTTCACCAAGCCTGGGCCAAAGTCGATATGACTGATGCCTGTAGCCATTTCTAAATCAATCTGATGAGGTGCTGCCGGCCATCGAATAATTGTTTCGACAACAGCATCACTGTTTTTTAACGCACTACTTGTACCAAATGACCTAAGACTATCTTCTATATCACTACTTTTGAACGATAATTGAAAGTTTGAGTGTGCTTGCTTTTCTTTGTCTAGCTGCCAACTGCCTCGCCCTTGAGCTTCGAGCTTAACCGCTTTGAAGGTGATTGGGTCAAACAGAAGACCTCGCTTAGATCGTAATATATCAATAGCGACATCATTCACTGTCAGTTCATCAAACTTTAATTCATCTACATTTAATCGTATTTCAGGAATATCTCTAGGATCGATTTCAATATCATCAGTTTGCTCTGCTTTTTTCAGGTGTAAGCGCTCTAAATCAACGCTCAGCACCTCATTTTCAGCTGCGGGAATATGAATACTTCCCACCAATAGGTCGGAACTAATATCTAACTGATAGTCCTGCCCTTGATAGCGGCCATTCAGATAGATATCTTTTGCGGGCAAATTTGCCAGTAATAACTCGTTAAAATGCAGCGAAAATTCTGGTAATAGGCTAATAACTGATGCTTCTGATAACTGCATATTTTTCTGATAGAAATCATACCAAGCAATTGGATCGACTTGGCTCCAATGCCCAGACACTAGTTCACTGCTTTCGGAGCCGGCATCCCCGCCTAATACAATAGATTGAGGGCTAAGACCTTCTTCAGAATGCCCCATATTTAAATAGAGTAAGTTGTTAAGATTGAGTTCTAGACTCTGTGTTGTAACATCATAGGAAAGATTTATTGGCATTGAACTAGTAGCTGATTTTTTCAATGGTTCAGGCAGGTCCAAGGCTAATCCCTTAAGATTACTAGACGCGGTGATTATCATCTTTTCTTTTGCATCAGCAATAAATAAGGATGGTAATTTAAATACGGCATTTACCTCAGCTTGGCCAGCAACAACATCTTTCAAAACGATGAATCTCTGTTTTAGATAGCGTGCAATATCCAAAGTCCCAGATATAAAAATATTACTGGTACCATTAATGCCAGTCGCAGCCTGTATCTTTATCGGGTTATCAAGAAGATCTGCTGAAATATTTTCTCCAACTATTCCTTCTTCAGAGAAAGATAACGAGCCTACTAGATCATCCAGATCAATATCAAAGGAAAGGATACTCAGTCGATTCTGAAGTAAGAAAAGATCACCTGAGACTTCAAAGGGTTGATGCCTTTTTTCTGAAATAGAATGACTAAATTCAAACTCTAGTCGCGTGTCACCTTGCAAGGCAAGCACCTCAGACAAGGGCTGATCTGTGCTCATTAATTTTGCTTCATCGATATAGCGAATAAGGTTATCACCACTTCCATCAGCAGTTGCATTAACTCGTAAAACCCCTTGTAGGAAAGAGTCGATCTCGATAGTGACGTCTTTTATTATACTGTCATAGATCATCGCATGATCAGAATAAGCGATAATATGATCCTTCTCTATGGCAACAGAACCACTGACATTGCTTAACATAGGCCATTCAGGCATGTATTCGATCAGCGCCTGCTTCACATTTAGAGACAACTCAAATGCACCCGCCTCTTTATGGTATGGGAAATCACGCAAACTACCTCTTAATATAGCTTTAGCTGAATCAACCTCACCTTTTTCAAATGCTTCTGAAAACCACGTTTTAGTCTTACTTAGGCGTCTGATGTCTGGGATATATTCATCAATAACAGCAATTTTTGCAGTGCCTATAAATGTCTGCATATCGATATAAATATCATCACGTGTCCAGTCAGCTGTTAAGCGCAATGCCATATCCAGATCACTATTCTTTAACTTTAGATACTCACTATGTATTCGCAGTAGGCCTGTTTCCTGATGCCAGTACATTTCGCCTTCAGTGGCAAAACTAAGTAACTTATCTGGATAAAGCTGGGGTAGCCTCAGACTCAGTTCTTTACTATCAAATACAAATTTACCACCTTTCTCAGCACCTATAATAGTGCCACTCAAGCCACTAAGATTCTGTCCATTTGCTAGCACAAATTCTGCATCTGTGACCTTTGCTGAATAATCAAAATCAGCCTGATGCTCATCTGATAAATTAAATTGAAGACTTAAATCTTCAATATCAGCGTTAAACTTAAATGGTTGCTGGTTCTGGCCTAGGATATCAATATATTCCGCATAACTATTTACGGTGTTACATAGCGCACCAATATCTAGGTAACTTATAAAGGCTTTTACGGTTCGTGCTGTTGAATTATGTTCAACTAAACTCAACCGAGCTGAAGTCGTTGGCCATGCCTCTTGTTCAGTTTGTATCTTGATATCATCTAGCAACACATCCCAATCATTCGCATCCCTTGACCACACATAGTTCATTGAAATTTGATTGATATAATCTTCACTTAAGCAGCGATCATATGAGTTCAAACTACTCTCTGTCATTAACTGGCTTAACTCAACTGACCCACGCAAAGCATTTAATCTCATTCCATCAAGTCGGCCCCATGCCTCACTATTCAATGAAGTATTGATGCGCTCTCCATCAATATCAGTGAGTTTTTCAGCCACCGCAGCTAACTGTATGTCTTGTATCTCCCAGTGAAAATCTATACCCGCCTGACGGAAATCAGTGAGACCTTCATCCATCTCGGCATGCAAAACAATCCGTTTCCCCAGTTCATCTGGTAACCCTGCACTAAAGAAGATAGCAACACCCTGTCCCACTGGATCAACTGAAGCATTGACATCATTGAAGTGATAATCAACCTGTAACAACTCATCTTGCCAGTGAATATTTGTTGCCAATACTCGCAGCTGTAATTCCGACCAGAATGATGACTTCTGCGGAGTGGCTTGCTCAGGTATGACGAAAAATTGATTGACATGAATTTGACCTTGCTGATCACGTAACAATTCAAGATCCAGCCCTTGCAGGACAATTTCACTCAGTAACAAGCGTTGTTTAATGATGGATTTGAATACTGCTGGACTGATTGAAATCTGATCTATCTGCCAACTGCGATCAGCTTTATCTAACGATTGAAAATTAACATTTCTTGCTACTAAATATAGCGATAGTCCATCTGCGCCTATTTCCAATGATTCAACATCAACAGCCATCTTTGATAGATCACCAAGATGTACTTCTATGCGCTCTGCAACGACATTAGAGAATTCTGGGCTATAACGAATTGCTGACGTCACCGAGGCCAACGCTACCAACACAATAGCTAGCAAGTAGAATGTATATTCAGCTAATCGTTTAAATAAACTAGGCATTAGTTTGCAACTGATTCAAACCATTACAGCAGAACAACATCAAACTGCTCCTGAGAATACATCGTTTCAACCTGTAGTTTGATTGTTTTATCAATGAACTCTTCTAATTCAGCTAAACTACTGGACTCTTCATCCAGCAGTAGTTCAACAACCTCTGGTGATGCTAATACCATTAGTTGATCGGCTTCATACTTCCGTGCAGCACGCATAATTTCTCGAAACAATTGATAGCAAACAGTCTCCAAGCTTTTAACGGAACCACGACCAGCACAGGTCGAACAAACTTCACAGAGGGTATGTTCGAGGCTCTCTCGTGTTCGTTTACGTGTCATTTCCACTAGTCCCAGAGGTGAGACATCACAGATTTTTGTTTTAGCACGATCTTTCTCTAAAGACTTTTCTAATGCACGTAATACTTGTCGCTTATGCTCATCTTCTTCCATATCGATAAAATCGATAATAATAATGCCACCAAGATTGCGTAGCCGTAGCTGTCTAGCAATTGCATGCGCTGATTCAAGATTGGTTTTAAAGATAGTCTCTGCAAGATTGCGATGGCCAACAAACGCGCCGGTATTGACATCAATCGTCGTCATCGATTCGGTTTGGTCAAAAACCAAATGCCCACCAGATTTGAGCATGACTTTTCGCTGCAGTGCACGCTCTAGCTCATCTTCAATACCATGCATATCGAAGATAGGGCGTGCCCCTTTATAGTGTTGGATGCGACTACTTAATTCTGGAACAAGTTTTTCTGCAAAGTTGTGCATTGCACTAACAGTCTCTCGAGAATCAATATGAATATTCTCGATATCGTCAGTGTTTAAATCACGTAATGTTCTGATTTCTATTGGCAGGTCTGAATAAACCTCAGAGACGGATTCACCTTTCCCAATATTTTCTACAATCGTTTCCCAAAGTCTGAGCAGAAAACGTAGGTCTCGTCTGAGCTCATCACTGCTGGCAGATTCAGCAGCTGTTCGCAAAATACAGCCATAGGGTGAGTTCTGTTCAACTAGAATCTGTTCCATAACCTCAGTTAAACGACTACGTTCAGACTCATCTTCTAAACGTGCAGATAAACGGACTCCTTTGGCGTATGGCATGAGCACAACATAGCGCGAAGGGATGGTTATATTCGTCGTCAGCCGTGCGCCCTTAGTACCGAGCTGATCTTTCACCACCTGAACTAATACTTGCTGGCCATCATGCAATAAGTTGGCGATAGCATCATGTTCTACAGCATCACTATCGACATTAATTGAAGCGGAGCCATGCGGTAGCTGAGTGACATCTGATGAATGAATGAAGGCTGCTTTTTCTAAACCGATATCAACAAATGCAGCATCCATTCCAGGCATGACTCGACTGACACAGCCCTTAAAGATGTTACCCACTAAGCCGCGCTTAGCTAAGCGTTCAAGATGCACCTCTTGCAGTACACCGTTTTCTACGACCGCTACACGACGCTCTCTAGGAGTAATATTAATTAATATTTCTTCGCTCAATGTCGATACTCAATGTTTGATTATCTGGGATTAATTTATTGCTCTATTAAGGCTGGGGCTGGTATTTCCAACTCTGCCAATAATTGCATTAATTCATATAATGGCAAACCGACTACACCACTGTAACTGCCTTTAATACTACTGACAAAACCAGCTCCACACCCTTGGATAGCGTATCCACCAGCCTTATCTAATGGCTCTCCTGAATTCCAATAGGCCTCAGCCTCAGCTGGACTAATATCACGAAAATCTACACTTGTTGCCGATATAGCCTGCAGCTTATGCCGTGGTGATAAGACACTCAGCGCTGTATAGACTGAATGCGTTCTACCCGAAAGCATCATCAAACTAGCACAGGCCTCTGCTTTATTACTTGGTTTTGGCAGTACTTTTTGATCCAAGCAGACTATCGTATCTGCACCGATTATCGCACAATCACCAGGGTTATTAGCCTGCCCGACCAGTGCCTTCTGTCGCGCCATGCGCTGCACATAGTCAATAGCCGTCTCACTTTCTAATTGAGCTTCATCAATATCACTAACTGCCACTGTAAAATCTAGTTTTACTTGCTTTAGGAGCTGTGCTCTTCGTGGCGAGGCTGAAGCGAGAATAATATTCATTATCTACACTAGACCCGATGATAGGGATGGTTGTTGAGAATTGTCCAGGCACGATAAAACTGCTCTAAAAATAATACTCGTGCAAGCTCGTGTGGCAGGGTCATGCGTGACAAGCCTAGAAGAAAATCTGCTTTATTACGTACTTCTTGATTGACACCATCAGCACCAGCAATAACAAAATAGACATCCCTGCCTGTTAACTGCCAGGACTCGACCTTGCTAGATAAACCTTTAGAGTCTAGTTGCTGTCCACGCTCATCGAGCAAGACAAGCAGTGCCCCAGAACTTATTTTTTCTTCCAGCTTGCCCCATTCTTCTGCACGCACAACGTCTATGACACTATTTTTTGTGCGCTTTTGAGGGCTAACCCTAGTCTCAGAAAACTTCACTTGTGCGGTGATACGTTTCATATAAAACTCTGCCGCCTCTTCTGCCCAGGGACGCGGCCTTTCGCTCATATATAAAAAGTTAAAGCGCATTCGTTTAAGCAGGCGTTGATAACTCAGCAGATCGATCAACCTGCCAAAGTTGTTCTAGACTATAAAATTCACGTGTCTCAGGCAGCATGATATGCACTACAACATCATAGAGATCAATCAATACCCATGCGCGATCACGTTCAACGCCAATAATACTAGCGCCTCTTTTCTTCGCTGTTTCAACAACGCTATTCGCTAATGCTTGGACGTGGCGGTCAGATGTGCCACTGGCAACCACCATGATATCGGTGACATTAATTTTTTTTCTGACGTCTACTGCAACAACATCATTGGCTTTTACATCAGCCAATGCTTCGTTGACTAACTCCAGTACTTTTTCAGGCTTCACATGCGCTCCTAGCGTTACTCATTTTGATATAACTGATTGCGTTTAATATAATTCCAGATACCCCCTGGCATCTTAAATCGTGGCTGTTCATTATTTTTAATCATCTCTCGTATTTCAGTGGAAGAGACATCTATCATCTCAATATCAGTCATATAAATATGACCGCTCAGGCTACGCTCTAATGCTTCAAAGTCATCAGTTAAGTACGGTTCAAGCCATGTTCGCAGGTCACCGTCTAGAGGCAGTTCATAACCCCGGCGACGCAGCACAAGCACATGGCAGTGTTGCATAATTTCGGCTGCAAGGTGCCACTTAGGGAGACCGATCAAGGCATCCATTCCTAACAACCAGAATAACTTACGTTTTGAGGGTGCTTCAGCTGCTAGCTCACGTAGGCTAAGCACACTATAAGAGGGCTCTGCCCTATCCAGTTCACGCCGATCTGCCTCTAGGACGTCACTGTTAGATGAGGCCATTTTCACCATCTGCCAGCGTTGTTCATCGCTAGCAACGGTCTGCTGCTTAAATGGTGATACCTTACAGGGCAGTAAACGTACCTGATCTATACCATAGCGACTAGCGACTTCCATACAGGGTTTAATATGGCCAAAATGTATCGGATCAAACGACCCCCCAAGAATCCCTATATATTCTTCGCGTCTACTCACACTCAATCCAACTGACCGCGCTTACTTCGGCTACTCACGTATATTGCCCGAACCATAGACAACATACTTTTGTGTAGTCAGCCCTTCCAAGCCAACCGGACCGCGTGCATGCAGCTTATCAGTACTAATGCCAATCTCAGCACCAAGACCATATTCATAACCATCAGCAAAACGCGTGGAAGCGTTTACCATCACTGAGCTGGAATCGACAGCACGAATGAAATGACGTGCCGTTGAATAATTTTCAGTAACAATTGCATCGGTGTGATGAGAACCATACTGTTCAATATGATCGATAGCCTGATCCAGATTTTGAATCACTTTAATCGCAAGAACAGGTGCTAAATACTCAGTTTCCCAGTCGGCTTCGACTGCACTAGTGAGCCCTTGAACTAATTTCTGACTTAGCGTGCAACCGCGCAGCTCAACATTAAAATCTTTGTATGCTTTCTGTAAATCAGGTAACAGAGTGGCTGCAATATCCTCATGCAGCAGTAATGTTTCCATGGCATTACAGACACCAAAGCGATGTGTTTTAGCGTTAACTGCAATCGCTAAGGCCTTATCTAAGTCTGCCTCTGCATCAACATAGACATGACAGTTACCGTCCAAGTGCTTTATCACGGGAATAGTGGCTTCACGACTCACGCGTTCAATCAGCCCCTTGCCCCCACGTGGCACAATCACGCTGACATAGTCTTGCATCTGAATTAAATGGCGAACAGCATCACGATCTGTTGTTGCTACCACTTGTACGGCCGCTGCAGGTAAACCCACTGCTGCCAATGATTCTTTGATCAAATCACCTAGCGCTTGATTTGAATGAATTGCCTCTGAGCCTCCACGTAAAATAGCCGCGTTACCCGACTTCAGGCAAAGCCCAGCGGCATCAGCAGTAACATTAGGGCGTGATTCATAGATGATACCAATAACACCTAGAGGGACTCTCATCTGCCCCACTTCAATCCCAGAAGGGCGCATAGCAGAATTGCTTACCTGTCCAACGGGGTCGGCCAAACCAGCAACTTGGCGGAGACCATCAGCCATGCCGGCAATGCGTGCCGGATTAAGTGCTAAACGATCTAATAATGCAGCATCTAAACCGTTGGCTTTGCCAGCATCAAGATCTAATGTATTTTTCGCAATCAGTGTTTCAGCCTCAGCCTCAATGCGCTCTGCGAGTGTTAACAGGACAAGATTCTTTTGCTCACTAGACGCCATCGCCATGATTCGCGATGCTGCTTTAGCTTGCTCACCGAGACTAAGCATATAGGCCGCTAAATTCTGCTCTGTCATTGCTGTATCCACATCCATTAATCCTTCAACACTAATCAACGCGCTAACTTAAGCGCTATTTGTATAAACCCTTGCCATGGCTCACCACTGGCACGTCCCTTAATCATTTGGTCAGTCTCCGCGCACTTCGCTAACAAGGCTTCCAGTTGAGCTGGCTTATATTTTCGTGCCTGCAAGCGTAGGGCATCGCGCTTACTATAGGTAAACGCGTTATGCGCAGCACTAGCAGAGCGATCTGCACCTGGCGCGTTATAACTCAGTGCACGCACCAACTCAGCCAATCCCCAAAGCACTAAATTCGGCGCTAAGGACTGAGTTTGCAACTGCTTTAATACATGCACCACCTTGCCACGATTAGCGGCGAGTATGGCATCAACTAGATCAAATACCGTGAACTTGTTTTGATCTTCCATCCAAACATCAGCCTGTTCCGAACCCTCTTTGCTCAACTGCAGCAAGGCTAGTTTTTCAATTTCCTGGGCCGCCGCCAGCATATTACCCTCTGCTCTTGCGGCAATATATTCAGCAGTTGCACGTTCCACCTGCAAGCCTTCCTTTTGCAAGCGTGACTGCACCCATGCGGTCAGTTCATTTGCCTTTAATGGCCACACCCTTAGGTGCGCACCCGCCTGACTAATGCTCTGCACCCATTTAGATTTAAGTGCATTCCTTTCAATCTTGCCGCTACGGATAAACAACACCACATCCTCTGGTAGCTTCTGACAATACTCAAGCAGTGCTTTACTTCCAACTGTCCCCGGCTTGCCGCTAGGAATATTTAATTCGATAATTTTCTTCTGACTAAACAAGGAAAGATTAGTCGTTTCACTGAGCAACAGTGACCAATCAAAACTGCGCTCAGCATGATAGCTCTGTCGCTCTGCATAACCGAGTTCAGTGGCCCTATAACGAAGCAATTGCAGCGCTTCATCAATCTGCAAGGGCTCTTCACCTGATACCATGTAAATGGGTAAGAGGTTCTGACTGAGGTGGTCAGTGAGTTGTTGAGGCTTCAGCTCCAAGTAGTTATCCGTTTTCTGCGTTAGGCTTTATATTTGGTTATTATAGGCCTTTCTTAGTGAATATCCTCGCTTTTTAGCACCTTCAACGAGGATAAAGTCTAGGTTCAACCGCTATTCAAGAGGAACTACTAGCATGCAGACACCACGTATCGGCTTTATCGGACCCGGTATTATGGGAAAACCCATGATTCATAATCTCCATCGCGCTGGCTTTTCACTAGCCGTCTTCGCGCGCCGACAGGCACAGGTAGATGAACTGGGTCTGACTGATATTCAGTCTTATTCGAGCCCATCAGAACTTGCCTCAGCGGTCGATATCATTATTAGCTGTGTTTCTGACAGCAGTGATGTTGAGGAGGTCTTAATCGGGCCTTCAGGGGTGATACATGGCATCAAGCCCGGCACTCTGGTCATCGACATGAGCACAATATCTGCTGAAGTCACTAAAAGACTGGCTAGCCAGCTAGAAAGTAAGCAGGCAAGCCTCCTCGATGCGCCTGTCTCTGGCGGTGAAATCGGCGCTATTAATGGCAACCTCTCCATTATGGTTGGCGGTAGCACCACAGACTTTACTCGCGCTGCAGCGATATTTGCTGCGATGGGCGAAAATATTGTCCATGTTGGCGATAATGGTGCCGGACAGATTGCTAAAGCCTGCAACCAAATCTTAGCCGCACAGACCATGAATGCCGTGGCCGAAGCTTATTTACTGGCACAAAGCGCTAATGTCGATCCAGCCAAGGTGAGAGAGGCCTTATTAGGTGGCTTTGCCTATAGCCGTGTACTTGAGCTTCATGGACAGCGCATGCTTGATCAAAACTATAAACCGGGCTTTAAGACTCATTTACATGCCAAAGATTTAGATATTGCACTAGATAGCGCTAAGGCTAATCAGATTGACTTGCCTGGGGCTACTTTAGCTGCAGACTTACTACAGAGACTGCTGCTGCAAGGCGATGGAGAACTGGATTCAGCCGCCATCGCTAAGATTGTGGGTAGTGGTTAGTCTGTTGAACTGAACGCTTGCAGGCGATTCATGATCAGACGTGCAGCATCATTCTGCATTTCAGTATAAATTGCCTGCTCTTCGTTTGATTTACCCAATACTGAATTAACATCGAATAAGAATTCACGACTAACCTGTATCTCTTGATTCGGCAGCAAGCTTTCGCCCGTAGCATCTTTAATCGCAATACTGACGGTTAATTCAAGTTCATACATCCGAGCTTTACCATCCGAATCTACCGATAGGATGCGTTTCCTCGTTTTCTCATTAAGCACGTTGATCACTATCATCGCCTCTGCTTGATCAACCAATAGAAAATCATTCTCTTGGAATTGCCGTTCTATCAAATCAACCATGACCGTGGCATTACTCAGCGTATAAATATGGGTGCTAGCAAACTTTGAGTCGAGATTAACCTTACCGGCAGGCTGAAAGCCGCAAGCTGCGAGCAAACTGATGAGCGCTAACGCCAAAATAACTTGAAAAGTACTTTTCAAAATAGATTCCTTATTGATGCTATAGGCGATAAAGACAAACCCAGAGGATGCCTTTAAACGACAATATTAACTAACTTATTTTTCACCACAATAACTTTTCGCAAGGTCTTGCCTTCGGTATAACTTTGCACCTTTTTACTCGCTAATGCGGTCGCCTCAATGGTCGCCTGATCAGCATCAGCGGCTATTGAAATCTTATCCCGCAGCTTACCATTGACCTGCACGATTAGTTCAAGACTATCCTGCACCAGCGCCTCTTCCAAACTCAGTGGCCAGGCAGCATCTTCTAGCTGTCCCTGCTTTCCCAAATCACGCCATAATTGGGTGCAAATATGCGGCACTATAGGTGCCAACATCAAGATTAATGCCTGAATGCCCTCAGCAATTACCAGACGATCTTGCTTATCTGAAATCGGATAGCTCGTCATTTCATTAAGCAATTCCATATTAGCTGCAATCGACGTATTAAATGTATAGCGACGATCGAAATCATCACTGACCTTGGCAATAGTCAGATGCACTTTGCGACGCAGCTGTTTTTGCTTTACGTTCAGTTCTTGTTGTTTTGGAGCCTCAACTTCAGTCGCTGTTTCTTGTGAAAATTGATAGACAAAACGCCATAATTTCTTCAAGAATCTAGCCGCACCATCAACGCCGGTATCAACCCACTCTAAAGAGTGCTCTGGTGGTGCGGCAAACATTGTGAACAGACGAACAGTATCAGCACCAAAGCTTTCAATTAATTGCTCTGGATCGACGGTATTACCTTTAGATTTAGACATCTTCGTACCATCTTTCAGCACCATGCCTTGCGTCAGTAAGTTGGTAAATGGCTCATCACTCTCCAGCATACCTTCATCACGCATTAGCTTATGAAAGAAGCGCGCATATAAGAGATGAAGCACAGCGTGTTCTATGCCACCCACATATTGATCTACCGGCAACCAATAATTTGCACGCTCATCTAACATTTGTTCTTTATTATCTTGCGAACAATAACGTGCGTAATACCAGCTAGACTCGAAAAAAGTATCAAAGGTGTCGGTTTCACGACGTGCCGCCTTACCGCACTCTGGACAGTCGACTGCAGCAAAGGATTCCATCGTATCTAAGGGCGAACCGGCACCCGTTACAACGACATCTGTTGGTAGTTCCACAGGTAGATCTGACTCCGGTACCGCTAGTGCACCACAGTCATCACAATAAATCACAGGAATGGGGCAACCCCAATAACGCTGCCGAGAAATACCCCAGTCACGCAGACGATAATTGACTCGTCGCTGCCCTTGTTCAGTGGCTTCAATCTCTTCCGCTATAGCAATAAAGGCTTGCTCAGAAGTCAGGCCATCCCAGCTTGCTGAATTAATTAGTTTTCCATGATCACAAAAAGCTGACTCACTGATATCGTGTTCACTAGCTTCCAAAGAGCTAATAACCTGTTTCAATGGCAGCCCATATTTATGAGCAAACTCCCAATCACGCTGGTCATGCGCAGGCACACTCATCACTGCACCACTGCCGTATTCAATTAAGACAAAATTAGCAATCCATACTGGAAGCAACTCACCGCTAATCGGATGACGGGCTTTTAGGCCGGTGTCACAGCCTAGCTTCTCCATCGTACTGAGATCAGCCTCAGCCACCTTACCTTGTCGACAGTGCTCAACGAAGGTCTTGATCTCATCATTATTAAGCGCTAATGCCTGTGCTATGGGATGTTCTGCCGCAATCGCAACATAGGTCACACCCATCAAAGTATCCGGCCGTGTTGTGTACACTTCTAATGCTGCAAAATCAGCATCCATTTCAAACTGCAGCTGTAAGCCCTCAGAACGACCTATCCAGTTCTGCTGCATAGTGCGTACTTGTTCCGGCCAACCTTCCAGTTGTTTTACATCTTCTAGCAACTCATCAGCATAGGCTGTGATCTTTAAGAACCACTGTGAAATTTCACGACGTTCAACGAGAGCACCTGACCGCCATCCACGGCCATCAATCACCTGTTCATTAGCCAGTACCGTCTGATCTTCAGGATCCCAGTTGACTACCGCTTTTTTCTTATAGACCAAGCCTTTCTTCAGCAGTCGTGTAAATAACCATTGCTCCCAACGGTAATAATCTGGTTTGCAGGTGGCCAATTCACGCTGCCAATCATAGGCAAAACCCAAACGCTGTAATTGCTCACGCATATAGCTAATATTTTCATCAGTCCATTGTGAGGGTGCGACCTTATTTTTCAGCGCGGCATTCTCTGCTGGCAAGCCAAATGAGTCCCAACCCATCGGTTGCATAACATTCTTACCGAGCATGCGCTGATAGCGGCTGATAACATCACCAATGGTGTAGTTACGAACATGCCCCATATGTAACTGCCCGGAAGGATAAGGCAACATCGAAAGACAGTAATATTTTTCGCGGGTGGGGTCTTCCTCAACCTCAAAACTTTTCTGCTCATCCCACCAGGCTTGAACAGTCGTTTCCAATTGTTGGGGCGAATAATTGGATTCCATGCGATTTCCAGTCAGGGGCGGTGCTGCTCAACTCATCACAGCGCGGTCACGATATTAAAACGCGAATCTAGTTTTCTTTTTTGTCGTCGGGAGCCGGCCAGTCGGAGAATGGAAAAGGCCGCTCATCTGAATTGAACGTCACATACTGAAGAGCCGAAAACGTGAAGGCATTCAGATCAGCCAAGAAATTCCGAAGCCGGTCTGGATCCTCTCCG
>JAQWYM010000058.1 GCA_029253965.1 Gammaproteobacteria bacterium | reverse complement strand
GTAATACATGCGGTAGATAGACCGCTCGCGGCCATACCTAGGGTCGCACGCAATCCAGCGCCACCGGCGCCGACCACTAATACGTCGTAGGTATGATCGGTAATCTCGTAACTGTTCGCCATAACGTTAAAAAGAAACCTTAATAATTGAATATAAACCGATGAAGACCATGATGATGCACGTGAAATTAAGTGCAATTAATGATGCTATTTTCAAAGCACCACCAACATAATCTTCAATAATGACTTGTAAGCCAAGCTGTACGTGATAGAACAAACTGATCACCAATAAGCTCATTCCAATGGCTGCGACAGGTGTCTGCATCCACGCTACTGCACTGACATAATCCATTTCAGGAAACAGAACGATGGAAATAGCCAACCATAAAGTTAGTGGCAGTAGGGCTAGTGAGCTTAAACGCTGCATCCACCAATGGTGTGCACCTTCGCCCGCTGAACCGAGTCCTTTTGCATTAGAAAGAGGTGTGCGTAACCTCATGATACTGCTCCTATGGCCATCGGCAACCAACTAGCAAGCGTCGCTAGTACAGCAAATGCCAGAACATACCAGCCAGACGATGACGCTACTTTCTTACCTAGGCCTAAGCCAGCATCCCACACAAGGTGGCGTACGCCATTGGCCATGTGAAAGTAGAGCGCAAAGGTCCAAGCAAACAAAAACAGTAAACCGATTGGGTGAGTCAATGCATCGTGAGCAAAACTGTAAGCATTAGAGCCTGATGCCATACTAGCTAATACGATAACGAGTGCGACCGCACCAAAACTTAAAAATACCCCAGTCATACGGTGCAAAATTGATAGCGCCATGGTTAGATGCCAGCTATAAACTTGTAGGTGGGGCGAAAGAGGTCGTTGTGAAACGCTCATTCAGTATGTTCTCCTAATCTATCGGTAAGCTAGCAACCATTTGTTGCTATGACTACACTTCCGCTAGTTGATTATTATATGTAAGCAATTGAAAATCTTACCATCACAAGGTCTTAAAGTCATGATACCGGCGATGCTGGGGGCATTTCCTTAACACACCCAGAGGAGGTATAACAAAGCAGGTAAAAGTACCTTAATTTAGCCTCTAAAACCAGCTTGACAGTAGGAATAGATGACTATTCATTAGATCAAGATGTACAAGGATTAAACCGTGCTCGAAAAACTCAAAAACATAGCCTCTACGTTGCCTTCATTTCCAACAAACAGCGCAGACTCAGCATTCTCTGTACTGGATAAGTATAGCGTTTACCGCATTCAGGGTGATGATGCAGAGTCGTTTTTACAAGGACAACTCAGTAATGATGTTAAACAGCTGAGCGATGGTCAACGCGGACAATTGACTAGTTATTGCACACCTAAGGGGCGCATGCTCGCCCTCTTCTACTTATTGAAAGCGGACTCTGGTTATATCGCCATCCTTCCCAGCGTCATTGCCGAGAATGTCTTTAAACGTTTACAGATGTTTATTATGCGTTCTAAGGTTGAAATCAATGACTTAACCGAGAGCTACTCTCTTCTCGGTGTGCATCAGGCTGAAAACTTACTTAATGAGGCATTAGTACCGGATAGCACGGCTTACAGCGTAGCCAGTCAAGGTGATAATCTCAGCATGAGAATTGGTAGCCAAGACTCCCGTTTGCTATTACTCGCAAAAGAGGAACTAGCCATGGCACTCACCATGGATGAAAGCCTACTAGTTAGTAGTGATCAATGGCAGCTTGCTGATATCGAGGCAGGCATTCCAAATATCTTTGCTCAGACACAAGAAAGTTTTGTACCACAGATGACCAATTTAGAATTAATTGATGGCGTCAACTTCCGCAAAGGTTGTTACCCAGGGCAAGAGGTTGTTGCCAGATTGCATTATCTGGGTACCGCAAAACGCCGTATGTACCGTCTAGCTATTGAGGCCAGTGAAATGCTTGAAATTAATACTGAAGTATTTGTTGAGGGCTCAGAACAGGCGATTGGACATATTGTAAATGCAGTTGAGCTCAGCGCAGGACACTATGCTGCACTTGCTGTATTGCGTGTAGAGCATGCTAATAATGACCTGCTACATACCGATTACTCAAGCAACATTAAACAGTTAGAGCTCCCCTATAGTTTAATCAGCGAAAGCGATGCAGACAGTAACGTAGGAGAAAAATAATGCGTGCTATTGTAATTTACTTTGCTATTGCAGCCTTGGCACTGCTCGCCGCCTACATTATTCGTGGCAACAGTCGCTTCATATCCAATGCCTTACTCATCATTTCTGCTGCATTTCTTGTGATTTTAGGTATTGCAGTGGTAATTGATTAAAGTTTGATTGATCAAAAGCTTTCTTAATGAGACATATTCTAGTGCAGATAGACCGCTAGCGGTCTGTTTGTTTGAACGCGATAGAACTATCGATCTCTGCTCTATCGTCTACCTTATTCATTACATTGCCCTCGTTTAGCCATCTCTAACTCAGCTAAGGCCAGCCTCCCCAAATCCTCATCAATCACCCTTAATCCGGCGTCCCCTAAGTCTAAGCCAAGTTTAGTATATTGTTGAATAAAGTAGTTTTTACCTGCCTTTGTTTCCAGCATAATTTCATTTTCTGAAAACCCTTCTGTGCTTGAAATTCTATAAGCTTTATCACCTTCCACTTGTTTATAGAAGAACACATTCGGTAACATCTGACCGATACATTGGCCATTAACCCAAACCTCTTTTTTTAATACTGTAGTCAATGGGGCAGATCGATAGATATACAAACCTGCATTTCCAAGCGCAGGCTTATTGACTCTTTTTACCATTTTACTTTTACTTGAACTCTCCATAGGGACAGTGGCACAAGCAGAAAATAGACAGGTTATTAATACAATGACGATTACTCTCATGAATATCATCCTCTTTCAGAGTAAAAAAGTTTAATCACATCAATAAGCTTTAGACCACCCATAACCGAATAATAATGGTAAGACTCATTTATTTTCACAGCATGTTTTTCAGGAAAACTTTAGACACTAGAAGAATAAAGCTCATCTAAATCGAAACTTTTACACTCTACAGGCGAGTGTCGGCTATCCATTCTTTCAATCAGTTCTACAAACTGATGATTAGCTTTCAGGTAGGTAAGTATTTTGATCGCTTTATCACGACTTATTTTTCGTTGTTCCAGTTCAACTTCAATATCGTAATAACCTTTAAATTGGGCCAGCCTGTCTTTATCTTTCCATATCGCTAGAAGCATGCCTGTAACTGCTTTAATCTCTGCGTCAGAAATAACCCCCATTACATCTAACTCTTTTTCCAAAGCCCCTTCAAAACCGTTAAGCAAGGCATAAATACGACCTTGGCTAGCTGGGCATACAACCACATCTGAGGCCCGTTGGAATCGATAAATCTCACCCAGTATTTTCCCAAACAACAATCTTGCTTCTTTTTCCATAACCCCACTCTCCCAGTGTTTTAGGTTTAACGAATAAATAACGGAAAAGAATTAAACCATGAAACTAATAAATAATGTACAAGATAATTTAATTTCATAGTAAATTAAATTAATATTTTTTGTGTTTTATTAGTTTTGCCCATCGTAATAGGCATATAGAACAGTATAAAGGGAGAGGATTCTCATTATTCTCATGCTTCGAACAAAAGCAGTGTAAGAAACAGAGCCCACTGGACAACAGGCTCTGTCTTTGTGTTATCAGTTGATAACTATTTACTCTGAACGCATATGTGGGAATAGCAACACATCACGTATAGTTGCTGAGTCGGTAAACAACATAACCAACCTATCTATACCTATACCCTCTCCCGCTGTCGGCGGTAAGCCATACTCTAGAGCGCGAATGTAGTCAGCATCATAATGCATGGCCTCATCATCACCACTGTCTTTTTGCGTCACCTGCTCTTTGAAACGTGCCGCCTGATCCTCAGCATCATTAAGCTCAGAGAATCCGTTAGCTAACTCTCTTCCACCAACAAAAAACTCAAAGCGCTCAGTGACTTCTGGACGATCGTCATTACGTCGAGCTAACGGCGATACTTCAGTTGGGTATTCAGTAATAAAGGTTGGTTGATCAAGCAGATGTTCAACTGTCTTCTCAAAAATCTCAATCAAAAGCTTACCATTGCCATAGCTATCTTCAATTTTGATATGCAAGTTGGCACAGATTGCACGCAGTGATTCCGTACGCTGTAACTGCTCCTGCTTAAGCTCTGGATTATAATGAAGCACTGATTCGGCTACTGTCATTCTCGTAAAGGGTTGCTCAAAATCATATTCCGACCCTTGGTATTGGATCGTATAACGACCGTATAGATGGTCTGCTAGCTTACGTAACATATCTTCAGTACGATCCATCAAGGTATTGTAATCAGCATAGGCCTCATAAAACTCCAGCATCGTGAATTCAGGATTATGCCGTGTTGAGAGCCCTTCATTACGGAAGTTACGGTTAATCTCAAAGACACGCTCAAAGCCACCGACCACTAAGCGTTTTAGATAAAGCTCAGGTGCTATACGCAAATAAAGCTGCATATCAAGTGCGTTATGGAAGGTTTCAAATGGCTTTGCCGTGGCGCCACCAGGAATGGCCTGCATCATTGGTGTTTCCACCTCTAGGAAATCTTGCTCTCCTAGATACTGTCGAATAAAGGCAACTACCTTTGAGCGTATTTTGAAGGTTTCTCGCGCTTCTTGATTCATAATCAAATCAACATAACGCATCCGATAGCGCTGCTCTTGATCGGTTAAACCATGAAATTTCTCAGGTAGAGGACGCAGTGACTTAGTCAGCAATTGCAGATGATCACCCTGCACGTATAGATCACCCTTACCTGATTTATTCAAGGCACCCTTGGCAGCAATGATATCGCCAATATCCCAACCATCAATCTCTGCTAGCTGTTCTTTTGTTGTGCCTTTACGGTCGACATAAGCTTGAATGCGCCCAGTCATATCTTGCAGCAATAAAAAAGGCCCGCGCCGCGCCATGATACGCCCTGCAACTGCAACTATCTCTGCTTGCTGCTTTAATTCATCTTTGCTTTTTTCAGCATAGCTCGCCTGTAAGTCAGCAGCATAATGCGTGCGCTTATAGTCATTTGGAAAAGCATTGCCCTTCTTGCGTAATACAGCCAACTTCTCACGGCGTAGTGCTATGAGTTGATTTTCATCTTGATTAGGCGTTTCGTCCGTCATTTTAAAGTCCGTGTTTTAGGCTGGCTTCGATAAACATATCTAGGCCTCCATCGAGAACCGCTTGGGTATTACCGGTCTCAACTGAGGTGCGTAAATCTTTAATTCGCGATTGGTCCAATACATAAGAACGGATTTGACTTCCCCAGCCAATATCCGATTTAGACTCTTCCAACGCTTGTTGCTCTGAGTTGCGTTTTTGCATTTCCAACTCATATAACTTTGCTTTTAACTGCTTCATCGCAACATCTTTATTCTTATGTTGAGAACGATCATTTTGACACTGCGTTACTGCACCTGTTGGCAGATGCGTAATACGTACCGCAGACTCTGTTTTATTCACATGTTGCCCGCCGGCACCACTAGCACGATAAACATCTATGCGTAAATCAGCCGGGTTAATCTCAATATCAATATCGTCATTCACTTCAGGCGAGACAAATACTGAAGCAAACGAGGTGTGCCTTCGGTTTCCTGAGTCAAACGGTGATTTACGGACTAAACGATGTACGCCAGTCTCTGTGCGCAGCCAACCAAAGGCATTATCACCATCAAATTTAATCGTTGCACTCTTGATGCCAGCAACATCACCTGCTGAAACCTCGATTAATTCAACAGCAAAGCCATGCATCTCACCCCAGCGTAGATACATGCGCAGGATCATTTCTGCCCAGTCTTGGGCTTCTGTTCCGCCTGAGCCTGATTGTATATCTAAAAATGCGTTATTCGCATCCATCTCACCAGAAAACATGCGTTGAAACTCGAGCTTAGCGACACCGGCTTCTAATTTCTCAATATCGAGTAAGACTGCATCGACTGTTTCTTGATCTTCATCAAGATCGGCCATTTGCAGTAATTCCTCTGCTTCTGTGATGCCAGACTCTACCGTATGAACGGTATCGACCACTGCCTCACATTGCACACGCTTCTTTCCTAATTGCTGTGCGCGCGGCGGATCATTCCAGACCTCTGGCTGCTCCAGCTCACGAATAGTCTCTTCAAGCTCCTCGACCTTATTTTCATAGTCAAAGGTACCCCCGTAAATCGCTAACGCGTTCACTTAACTGCTTTAAATGTATGTAGTAGGGATTGAGTTCCATGATATAGACTAGATCAGTGATGAAGTAAGGGTGCGGGCTTATGCAGACTTATAATAGCGCTTTCATGCCTCTTATGCATGTACCTAAACAGCCAACTAATGTGTTTTAGACACCTCTAGATGACGAACCATCAATTGTGCGGATTCTATACCTCTGAAGAAATTCACATCTAACTCAAAAGCCAGATGCACTCGGTACGCACGACTAGACCAAACCTCATGATCGAAGTTGAACCAAATCGCCTCAATTTCTTCGGCATCAATATCGGTCTTCAGGGTCAGCTTTAGATGCTTTTCAGCCAGTATCCGATGCTGTGTGACGATAAATTCTGAATCAAACACAGGCGTGGGAAAACCTTGCCCCCAAGGGCCTGCATTACGCAAACTCTTGGCAGTCGCTAGATTTAACTCTTGCGCACTAAGTTCACCATCAGACAACACCTGTGCTTGCAGATCTTCCGGTTTAATCCAGTCCGCCAAGACCTGCTGATAAGCCGCTGCAAATTCAGCATAGCGATTGCGTGCCATGGTTAGCCCTGCCGCCATGGCATGACCACCAAATTTATTAATCAAGCCTGGATTGCGCGCCGCAACCGTATCCAGTACGTCTCGAATATGGACACCAGGAATTGAACGTGCTGAACCTTTAATTTCACCCTCATCACCATCAGCAAAGGCAATCGTTGGCCGATAGGCTTTCTCTTTAATACGTCCAGCGAGAATACCGATGACACCTTGATGCCATTCAGCACGATAGATGCAGATACCCAATGAATCAGCTGTTTGATTATTATCACTTCCAGCTCTTTTTTTAGGCGCTAAATCCAGTGCATCCAGAGTCGCTAAATCCTTTAATGCCTGCTCCTTCATGACCCCTTCAATCTCACGCCGCTTGCTATTTAAATCATGCAAGGTCTGCGCAATCTCCTCTGCTTGATTGGCATCATCAGTGAGTAAGCAAGCAATCCCCATCGCCATATCTTCGAGACGACCTGCGGCATTAATTCGAGGGCCGACATAAAAACCTAGATCACTGGCTGCACAGCGCTTAGCTTCTATATTGGCTACATGCAATAAAGCCTTAATGCCAACACTAGCCTGACCCGCACGAATTCTACGTAAACCCTGATCAACTAATATCCGATTGTTTTGATCCAAGGTAACCACATCTGCAACCGTGCCTAAGGCAACCAGATCCAGATAATCAGCAAGATTTGGTTGTGCTAAACCCTGCGCTTCAAACCAACCCTGTTTGCGCATCAAGGTACGTAACGACACCAGCAGATAAAACATCACACCAACGCCCGCAAGCGCCTTACTAGCGAACTGATCACCTGGTTGATTGGGATTAAGGATAACGTCTGCTGCTGGCAGCTCTGGGCCTGGTAGGTGATGATCAGTAACCAAGACTTGGATACCCACCGCTTGTGCTGCCGCAACTCCGTCAATACTGGAGATGCCATTATCGACGGTAATGATTAAGTCGGGTTGGAATTGCTTGGTTAAACTCACAATTTCAGCTGTCAGGCCGTAACCGTAAAGAAAACGGTCTGGCACAATGTAATTCAGTTGCGTTGCCCCCATCGCCGTTAGGCCCCGTATCGCCAGAGCAGTGCTGGTGGCGCCGTCTGCATCATAGTCACCAACAATGACAATCGATGATTGTCGCTGTATGTGAGCAAACAGCAGCTCACTAGCCGCTTCTATCTGCAAAAGATTTTTGGGGGCAAGTAAATACTGCAGTGAGAGGTCCGCCTGATAGGCCTCAGTTATGCCTCGATTAGCGTATACTCTGCGAATTACCTGTGACCATGGCAGTTCTGAAGCAGACAAATCTGCATTTGCGCTGGGGGCAGGTACTGGACGACGAACAACTTGAATAGACATAACGCCAGTGTAACAAAGACTGCTGCTGTTGGCGGCTAGGCTAAGGGATATAATAGTAAGCGCTTCCCTTGCAATATTTAGCCATGACAGTGCTTGAGTTTGAAATAGTATGAATAAGCGGTATCTCTTCTTAACCGGCAAATTAGCCGAAAAAAGCCTACATAAGGTCCTTAGCGGTCTGCCCGAGCGTAAGTTTGACTATGATATCCGGCAGATAGGTGTCAGTGTCGCGGCATTAATGACCACCGACTTAATTGCGCGGCGACTAAAAACCGCTGATTGCATTGGTTTTGATAAGGTCATTCTTCCTGGACGTTGCCGCGGCGATATTGAAGCCTTGTCGAGAACTTTAGGTGTAGAAGCAGAACGAGGTCCCGAGGAGCTAAAAGATATTCCACAGCATTTTGGTCACGCCGCTAAAAAAGTGGATTTAAGCCAATACAGTGTGCAAATTTTTGGGGAGATTGTTGACGCCCCAAATATGACGGTAACGCAGATTATTCAGCGTGCTGAGCGTTATCGCAGTGATGGTGCTAATGTTATTGATCTTGGCTGTCTCCCTAACACCCCCTTCGGCCATCTTGCCGAAACTGTTCAAGCATTAAAAAACGAAAATTTTAAGGTCAGCGTAGACTCACTGCTACCAGAAGATTTAGTCACTGGGGGCCGAGCTGGCGCAGACTATCTGTTAAGCCTGCAAGAAGCTTCACTTTGGGTTCTAGAGAAAGTCGACTCAACACCAATTGTTATTGGCACACCGCCGACGAATCTGCGCTCACTCTATCGCCTCATCGACCTGCTGATTAAGGAAGGTGTTGATTTCATCGCCGACCCTATTCTTGATCCCATTAATTTTAACTTCACTGAATCAATCGTCCGTTACCGTAATCTGCGCAAACGTTACCCTGATATAAAGATCATGATGGGTGTCGGCAATCTCACCGAGCTGACGCATGCGGATAGTGCCGGGATTAACGCCATACTCATGGGTATTATCTCTGAACTCGATATACAGGCTATTTTAGCAACTGAAGTCAGTGAACATTGCCGCAAGGCCATTCGTGAAGCCGATCTTGCCAGACGTATCATGCATGCCTCTCGTGAAGACAGCATCCCACCGAAGGGCTATGACAATGGTTTAATGGCGCTGCACGAGCGCAAACCCTTTCCCTATGACCAATCTGAGATTTTAGAGTTTGCCGCTGATGTAAAAGACCCTAATTTTCGGATTCAGGTATGTGATGAGGGTGTATTCATCTATAATCGCGATGGTATTTGGAATGCAACTGATCCGTTTGACCTCTATCCTCACCTCAGCGTCTCTGATGATGCCGGTCATGCCTTCTACTTAGGCTGTGAGTTAGCTAGAGCACAAATTGCCTGGCAACTGGGTAAACGCTATGACCAGGATGAAGAACTCACCTGGGGTGTCGCCGTTGAGCGTGGCGCGCAAGATCTAAAAGTCTTCAAAGATGAGGGCTCGACTATAAAAACACGTGAAGACCGACGCGCTCTGCGCGATAAAAAAATTAAAGATAAAAAGAATGACGCAAGGCGTTGTTAGCCGACTCACTAGTCTTACTGAACGAGTCTCTGCAGCGCCCAGCTCGACAAAATGGATAAGATATAAATGCCTTTTATCAGAGAAAGTATTATTACGACAGTACGTGACGATGGCAGTGCGCACATTGCACCTATGGGCGTACATGAAACCGATAAGGGTTTGATGCTTGCACCGTTTAAACCATCAGCAACTTTAGATAATCTACTCAGCAATGGTGTTGCCAGCATAAACTATACTGATGATGTACGCGTATTTGCTGGTTGTATGACAGGTCGAAGAGACTGGCCCTGTGTACCCACCACTAAAATTAAGGGATTGCGTTTAGCAGAATCATTGTCACATGATGAAGTACGCATCACTATTGAAGAAGAGGATGCGCAGCGCCCACGCTTCTATTGTGAGTTAGTCCACAGTGAAAACCATGCCCCTTTTCATGGCTTTAATCGAGCACAGTCTGCGGTTATTGAACTCGCTATTCTGGTCAGTCGTCTGCATATGCTTGCGCCAGAAAAGATTAAGGCTGAATTGGATTATCTCACCATCGGCTTAGACAAGTGTGCGGGTGAACGTGAATTGGAAGCCTGGCAATGGCTTTACCAACGGGTAACAGAATTTCAAGAACAGGATGCAAAATGAGTGGATTTTTAGCTAGCGTTGATAACTTAGAAGACGCCATCAAAGTAAATCAATTAGGTGCTGACATTATTGACCTAAAAGATCCCAAGCAAGGTGCTTTAGGAGGCCTCAACTGTAAGCTCATTACTGAAGTTGTTGATCAGTTATGGGAGAGAGCTGTGGTGAGTGCAACCGTTGGCGACTTAGAGGCTGATGTCAGTCTTATCCTAGATCGTATCCAAGCCGTTGCTGATACTGGTGTTGATTACGTCAAGGTTGGCATGTTCAGTCAAGAACATATCGACAAGTGCCTACCGAGTTTTGAACACCCAGCACGAAGAGGCATCAATATCATTGCAGTGTGTTTTGCTGATGTTGAATTTGATATTGAAGAAACCATAAAGATTGCAAAAAAAGCGCAATTAAAAGGCATCATGATCGATACCGCTGGAAAAGCTTCTGGCAGCCTGTTACTGCATAAAGAATTAGAAGTGCTGCAACAGTTCACAAATACAGCACGTAGCGCGGGTCTGCTCACCGGCTTGGCTGGCTCACTACGCGAAACGGATATCGCGACACTACTCCCTTTAGGTGCTGACTATATCGGTTTTAGAACAGCACTCTGCAAAGATTTAACCCGTACTGCAGGTATCAGCGTGGAAAGTGTGCGTCGTGTCAGAGAACTCATCCCTGTAACAGAAAATAATTTACGCCCAGGTGCAGCGTTATAGTTAGCGTCATAAAACCATCCTTGAATAGTTAAGGACTTCATTATGGACCCATTAAGTCAGGCTGTTGTTGGTGCCGGCTGCGCTCAAGCGCTGAGCAATAAAAAACATTTCATCAGCGTAACCATCCTCGGTCTTTTCGCTGGAATGGGGGCTGACCTTGATATCTTCATCCGTTCAAATGAAGACCCGATGCTATTCCTTGAGTTCCATCGCCAATTCACTCATTCCTTACTATTTATACCCATAGGCGGACTACTCTGTGCCGGTCTATTTCACCTTCTGTTCCGCAAGAGAACCCAGTTAGCTTTTCGCTGGACCTATCTCTATGCCACCGCTGCCTATGCTAGTCATGGACTGTTAGATAGTTGTACCAGCTACGGTACACAATTGTTTTGGCCGATAAGCAATCATCGTGTCTCATGGGATACGATTTCAATCATAGATCCCATTTTCACGCTGCCTGTTTTATTTTTAGTTGTCTTAGCGGCAATAAAAAGAAGCCGGCGTATTGCGATCTATGCGCTGCTTTGGATACTTCTAGTACAGAGCTTTGGCTTGATACAAAATCAGCGTGCTGCGGCTGTTGGTTATGAGTTAGCGGCAGCACGGGGGCATCAAGTGATACGCTTAAATGCCAAGCCTAGCTTCGCTAATCAGATACTCTGGCGCGTAATCTATGAAACTCAAGAAGGTTTCTATATTGATGCTGTGCGTTTAGGCATGGAGACAGAAATAATCCCCGGACAATTTATTCAACATCTCAACATTGCTAGAGATTTTCCTTGGCTGGATAAAGAGTCACAACAGGCTAAGGATATTGAACGCTTTCGTTGGTTTTCACAGGGCTATATTGCGCTTGATCCACTTCGACCACTGCGTATTATCGATATTCGTTATTCACTGATGCCGAATGAGACCCTGGGCCTATGGAGTATCTGGTTATCAGTAGATGCACCATTAGATGAATATAGCGATTATCGAATGGACCGAGATATTGATCCTAGGCAAAGAAAAGAATTTTTTGACTTGTTATTACAGCGTTCTGATTAAGGCTTTGTTGTAAATTCACGCATAGCGCGTAGTACATCACGACGACTAATATGACCCACGAGTCGATTATCTTCGACCACTGGATAACGTCGCGGTGTTTTCTCTATGAATAGTTTAGCGATATCAAAGACACTGCTATCCGCTTCAACAGTAACAGCTGGTGACGTCATATGATCAGCGACCTCACCTGCTCTTTCGTTATGAAAGCCGACCTGTGTGGCTAAAAACATGCAGTCTTTTTCAGAGAAAAATCCTAATAAGCGGCCACGGTCATCAATTACGGGGGCGCCTGAAATATTCTCACTGACTAATAGGTCAATCGCTTCCAAGACATCCATGGTCGGCGCAAAGCTCATGCGCCTAGCGTTCATATAATCTCTAACAGTAAAAGAAGCCATTATAATTTCACCTTGTCTTTACAGGGCTTCTTACATGAGGAGCATTTTTGTCCACCGCATGAGCCTTGTAATGGTTTATTTGCAAATATGACGCCGATAGACATCGCCATAAATACAAGCATAAACACCAATGTAGTAATCAATAAGGTTTGCATTAGCTAACCACCAAAGTCATCCAGCAAGATGTTTTCTTTCTCAACACCCAAACCTTCTAACATGTTGACGACAGCAGCATTCATCATCGGTGGCCCACAAATATAGAACTCACAATCTTCTGGGGCCGGATGATCTTTTAAATATTCTTCATAAAGCACTTCATGAATGAAGCCAGTATATCCCTGCCAATCATCTTCCTCTTGCGGATCCGATAAGGCAACGTATCTACGAAAGTTTTCATTACTCGACTGCAGTTGATCAAAATCATCATCGAAGAACATCTCGCGCTTACTGCGCGCACCATACCAGAAGCTTATCTTGCGCTGACTGTGTAATCGTTTCAACTGGTCAAAGATATGTGAGCGCATTGGTGCCATACCTGCCCCACCGCCAATAAAGATCATTTCATTCTTGGTTTCTCGAGCAAAGAACTCACCAAAAGGCCCTGAAATGGTGACCTTATCACCCTCTTTTAGACTGTAAATATATGAAGACATGATGCCTGGTGGAACATCCTTACCACCTTTGGGTGGCGGGGTCGCAATCCGCACATTAAGCATAATCAAGCCTTCTTCTTCTGGGTAGTTAGCCATTGAATAAGCCCGTGTAACGACATTATCTACCTTTGAACCATACTGCCAAAGGTTAAATCTATCCCAGTCTTCTCGATATTCATCACCGATTGCGAAGTCAGAAAATTGAATATGATGTGGCGGACAATCAATCTGTATATAGCCCCCTGCACGAAAGTTAACATGCTCACCTTCAGGCAGTTTTAACACCAAATTTTTAATGAAGGTGGCGACATTATCATTGGAGAGCACCGTGCACTCCCATTTCTTTACACCAAAGACTTCTTCTGGCACCTCAATATCCATGTCCTGCTTGACCGCTACCTGACAGGATAAACGTTCACCGCTCGCCGCTTCACGCTTATTGATATGCCCAGTTTCAGTAGGTAGTAAGCTGCCGCCACCCGAGTGAATTTTGACTCGGCATTGTGCACAGGTGCCACCGCCACCGCAGGCAGAGGGTACAAAGAGTTGTGCATCTGCCAATGTTGCAAGTAGTTTTCCGCCAACCGGTGCACTAATTTCTTTCTCACCATTAATTCGAATAGTGACGTTACCGCTAGCGACTAAGCGTGAGCGTGCCAGCAAAATAATTAATACCAAGGACAATACAATTGCGGAGAAGAAACTAACGCCTAATGCAATTTCTAACATACTATCGCCTACTTAAAGTTGAATGCCAGAAAAGGCCATGAAGCCCATCGACATTAATCCAACTGTTATAAAAGTAATCCCAAGCCCCTGCAGACCTGCGGGTACATCACTGTATTTTAATTTTTCACGGACACCGGCTAGGGCAACAATCGCTAGCGCCCAACCAACGCCACTACCTAGGCCATAGGTGACACTTTCAGCAAAATTGTAATCGCGCTCAACCATAAACAAAGAGCCACCGAGGATGGCGCAGTTCACTGTGATCAACGGCAGAAAGATACCTAGCGCACTATGTAAGGCTGGAAAGAACCGATCTAAAACCATTTCCAGAATCTGAACAATCGCTGCAATCACACCAATATATGTAATTAGCCCCAGAAAGCTTAAGTCCACTTCAGGCAGACCCATCCAACTTAAGGCGCCCTCTTGCAGCACATATTGATATAAAAGATTATTTGCTGGAACCGTAATGGCCTGCACTACGATCACTGCAGTACCAAGACCTAGTGCCGTTTGGATCTTTTTCGAAACCGCCAGAAAAGTACACATGCCAAGAAAGAATGACAGCGCTAGGTTTTCAACAAAGATCGCCTTAATAAATAAGCTAGGCAGTGCTTCCATTAAAACACCTCGGTGCGATGCACCCGCTTAATACGAAATTCGGCTGACTCAACCTGCTTGGGTTTAATTGTGCGTATTGCCCAAATACCTAAGCCAATAATAAAGAAGGCACTGGGAGGCAGTAACATCAAGCCATTCGGTACATACCAGCCACCCTCACTCACAGGCAAAAGAAGGGTTACTCCAAGGATACTGCCCGAGCCAAAGAGTTCTCGCACCACTGCAACTACAAGTAATACAGCGCTGTAGCCCAAACCATTTCCAAGGCCATCGAGGAAGCTAATCCCCGGTGAGTTTTTCATTGCAAAGGCTTCAGCACGGCCCATGACAATACAGTTAGTAATAATTAAGCCTACAAACACAGATAGGGTTTTACTTGCCTCATAGGCATAGGCCTTAAGAATCTGATCAACCACAATCACCAATGAGGCAATGATTGTCATCTGCACGATAATACGGATATTACTTGGAATATGGTGCCGTATCATACTGATAGAAGCGTTGGACAACGCCGTTACCGAAGTCAAAGCAAGACACATGATCAAGGCCGCTGAAACGGTTGTGGTGACAGCCAATGCTGAACAAATACCCAGTATCTGAAGTGTAATCGGGTTGTTATCAACTAATGGATCTAAGACGACACGCCTTGCTGTAGTACTCATGCCTCATCTCCTCTTATATTTTCTAGATACTGTTTATAACCCTGCTGACCCATCCAGAAAGCAAACATATTACTCACACCATTG
Organism: Gammaproteobacteria bacterium; assembly: GCA_029253965.1. Lineage (GTDB taxonomy): Bacteria > Pseudomonadota > Gammaproteobacteria > UBA4575 > UBA4575 > UBA4575. Next base: position 11,777 of record JAQWYM010000058.1, on the reverse strand, counting down.
CTGGTTAGTGTCGCCCCTGATAAGCCATCAATCTGATATTGCTGACTGGCGGAATTACGATCAACACGGCCTTTAATCAGCGCGAGACGTGTTTGACCCTGTTCGTCATAAACCTGCTTACCACGCCATGATGCCTGCCATTTCTGATTATCGACTTCACCACCGAGGCCTGGTGTTTCTTTATGCTCATAGAAAGTGATGGCATAAACCGTATTCATATCCTGCTCCAAGGTGACGTAGCCATAGAGTGTTGACCACAAACCATAGCCATGTATCGGTAAGACAACACGCACGATCTCTCCGGCACGACGAATCAAGTAAACCTTAGCGAGCTTAGCGCGACGACCAATGCCTGCAACATCTTCCTCACGGCTAAGTTCGATACTGTTCGCCAAGTCTTTAGAGGCTTTCTTTTGGTTGTAGTCCTCAACGGCAAAGAGTTCGCTGTATTCGCCACTGCTAAGATCGACTAAACGTGTTTCCACTGACTCGAACATTTGCTCAATGGGCATGTCATCCTGCCATAGCCCTGAGACTTTTAAGATCTTAATTTTCTGATCAAGTACTTGATTATCAATCTGCTGTTGTTTCAAACCAATCGCTGCAGTCGATACTAGGATCGAGCAGACTAGGCAGAGTGCAAAAGCCGTTAATAATATATTGAATGGGCTATCTTTAGTCATAACGACGTTGACGCCTCCGGATGTTCGCTTGCACAACAAAATGATCGATTGATGGTGCCAATATATTGGCAAACAAAATAGCTAGCATGATGCCTTCTGGATAAGCCGGATTAACCACTCGAATTAAAATCGTCATAAATCCGATCAAAACACCGTAGGTTAACCTACCGGTATTCGACATAGCTGCAGACACCGGATCAGTTGCCATGAAGATCATGCCGAAAGCAAAGCCACCCAAGGTTAGATGCCAATACCACGGCATGGCATACATTGGATTACTTTCACTACCGATCAGATTAAACAGCAATGAGGTGGCAACCATGCCTGCAAAAACACCGAAGATAATCCGCCAGTTGGCAATCCGTGTATAGATAAGAAAAACACCACCGAGTAGACAAGCCAAGGTTGAGGTTGAACCAATAGAGCCTTGAATGGTGCCAAAGAAGGTCTGCGACCAGGTAATGCCATTAGCATAAATAGCCTGCAATCCATCTAGAGCCGCTAAGCCCAGTGGCGTAGCACCTGAAAAGCCATCTACGGCGGTCCAAACGGCATCACCCGACATATAAGCAGGATAGGCAAAAAATAGGAAGCAGCGCCCTGTTAATGCTGGGTTTAAGAAGTTTTTACCGGTACCACCAAAGACTTCCTTGCCGATAACAACACCAAAACTAATGCCTAGAGCAACCATCCACAGAGGCATATCTGGCGGCAACGTTAAGGCAAATAACATTGAGGTGACAAGAAAACCTTCATTCACCTCATGATTTCTAACACTGGCAAAGAGCACTTCCCAGAAGCCACCTGCAAGCAGTGTGACTGTATAGATGGGTAGAAAATATGAGAGCCCATGAAAGAAATTAGCGATGCCACTATTCGGGTCATAGCTGCTGGGAAGAAGTGACAATAGTTCACCTCGTATGCCAGGAACTGTTTCCATGCCCATCTGCATCATCGCTGTATTAGCTTGATAACCTATATTCCATAAGCCAACCATTATGCATGGCATCGTAGCGATGACCACATAGGCCATGACGCGTTTGATATCGATAGCGTCACGCACATGTGGTGCATGAGCAGTCACCTTGGAGGGTGTATATAAAAAGGTATCTATCATCTCGTACAAGACGTAATACTTTTCTAAACGGCCATCCTTTATAAATAAGGGCTGTATGCGATCAAGGTATTTACGAACTCTAGACATCAGCCATCCTTCTCAATAAGTGCAAGATTGTCACGTAGCATCGGTCCAAATTCATATTTGCTTGGGCAGACAAAGGTACACAGTGCCAAGTCTTCTTCGTCTAACTCGAGACAGCCCAAAGCCTGTGCCATGTCCGTATCTTGAATAGACAAGGCGCGTAATAATTGTGTCGGCAAGATGTCTAGTGGCACCACACTCTCATAGACACCGATCGGTACCATTGCACGTTCACTACCGTTTTGTGAGGTGCCGAAGGGAAAGCGTAAGGCTCGACGCGCAAAACTTGAGAGTAAGGCATTCGTCTTTGAAAATTTATGCCGACCAGGCACAATCCAGCCCATAAACTCTCGTTCTCGACCTTCATGTAAGACGCTGATCTGTTGGCTAAAACGGCCCAGATAACTCGCCCAACCGGCTGCTCGCCAACCTGCATATACCGAACCAGAGATCACTCGACACTCACCGGGCACAAGCTCATCATCCACCACATCATCGGTACTAGCACCTAAGCGCACACACACTAATCGAGGGTTTTTGACGGCTGGACCAGCCAGAGAAATAATACGATCAGTCCAAATGCGGCCTTCAGTAAATAATTTGCCAATTGCAATTACTTCTTGATAACTAATATTCCATACCATTTTCTTGCTATGCACGGGATCAATTAAATGAATATGTGTGCCGGCAATACCGGAGGGATGAGGACCACTGAATTGGGCGCACTTAATCTGCTCTGATAAACCTTCTAACTCTGAAGTTGAGGCCTGCTGCTCACCCCCACAGACATAGACTAAGCCCGCGGTCAGACGGGTTAATACTTTCAGGCCGTTGGCATAATCATCGGCATAGCCCGCAATAATAACTTCCGGGTCTGCTGCCAAGGGACGACTATCTGTCGCTGTCACAAAAATAGAATGCGGCACCTGCTCTGGACTTGGAGATTTACTATAAGGCCGAGTACGAAAGGCCGTCCAAAGTCCTGATTGCAGCAGCTGTTCAATAACTGTTTCGCGACGCATCGAGAGTAATGTTTCTGCGGAATGCGTCGCGAAAGTAATTTCATCATCACCATCAAGGCGAATAATTAATGCCTGAAAAACCCGCTTAGCGCCGCGGTGTATCGACTCGACAACACCACTACCGGGGGCAACATAGCGCACTCTTGGATTTTTCTTGTCAGTAAACAGAGTTTCACCTAACTTGACACGATCACCTTCTTGCACCTGCATAGAGGGTTTCATACCAACATATTCTCGCCCTAATAAGGCGACACGGGAAATTTCTGGGGATGCATAAATGCGCTGTTCAGGCTCACCTGTAACAGGGAGATCTAGGCCTTTTCGAATCTTAAACTTCATCAAAACTGGGTCAATTACTTAGTGATTGAATGGGTACCTAACTAGGCGTTTATAATAGCTCTATAGAGAAACATTAGATAGTTAAATAATATAATAAAAGTAAGTATATGTTGTACAAAAACCCCTATTATAAAGCACTATTAGAGTGTGCAAGAATGTAACAATCCGTTACAAAGCATTTCGCTTACCAGTTTTTTTTCAGGTAAGCTAGGGCATGCATCACCATCATCATCACCATCATCAGGCAAACCCGAATAACCGGGCTTTTATGTTTGGCGCTCTCATTAACATTACATTTGTAATTATTGAAGTCGCTTACGGATTAATGGCTAACTCGCTCGCCCTGCTTGCAGATGCCGGACATAATCTTAGTGATGTGCTCATCTTATTACTCGCCTGGGGTGCAAATATTCTCGCCAGTCGTAAGGCAACTGCTAGCCATACCTATGGCTACAGGCGCGCAACCATTCTTGCTGCACTCTTTAGTGGCTTGTCTTTGTTTGCGACAATGGCTTGGATTGCGGTCGAAGCTATCAATCGATTCGATACAGTGACATCACCAGACAGTGTCACCATTATGGTGGTTGCAACCATAGGTGTCGCTGTTAATTTTTGCACTGCCGCACTCTTTATCAAAAGCAAAGAAGACGACCTGAATGTAAAGGGCGCCTTCCTTCACATGCTCGTTGATGGCTTAGTATCAGTTGCTGTCGTTATAAGTGGCGCCGTCATTTACTTCACTGACTGGGGCCTAATTGACCCCTTATTATCGTTACTGATTGTTATTGCGATTGGCCTCAGTTCATGGGGTTTGCTACGTGATTCCTTCGGATTAGCGGTCGATGCGGTGCCCACACACATAGATATAGCGGCTGTTAAACAGTATCTATTAGCGCAGGATGGCGTCAGTGCCATTCATGACTTACATGTCTGGGCAATAAGCACGACTCAGGTCGCCTTAAGCGCGCATATTGTGCGTGATCACGTGGAAATTGACGACGCCTTCCTTGAACGGCTGACAACCGCACTAAAGCAGCAATTTAAGATAGAGCACAGCACTATTCAGGTTGAGAATGGCGCCTGTCAACAAGACTGCCAACACTAAGACTCTAGGCTGCTAAGCCTTAATATAACGCTGTCGCAAGTATTAGCGACAGCGAGAGCACACCCAGACTTAGGCAAGGCAAGCAAAACCTATGGGAATAACTCAATAGCAGGTTCTTGCAGAACACCTAGCTGCTCGCGCAAATGGAGAATATGTTCTTCCCAGTATCGCGCCGTATTGAACCATGGGAATCCTCGAGGAAAGGCAGGATCATCCCAGCGCCTAGCCAGCCATGCCGTAAAGTAAAACATGCGTAAGGTTCTCAGCACTTCAATCAACGCCAATTCGCGTCGATCAAAATCCATAAATTCTTCATAGCCATCTAAAATGCACATTAATTGATGACGCTGTTCATCGCGACTGCCCGAGAGCAACATCCAAATATCTTGTATTGCAGGTGCACTGCGACAGTCATCAAAATCGATGAAGTGAGCAATATTATCGCGCCATAAGACATTACCAATGTGGCAATCACCGTGCACACGCAGTAGTTTAAGCTCTGAAACAGCACCCATTCTATCCTCTAAAATAGATAAGAGGTCTGAGCTAAGCGATTGATACGCATCAATTAGATCGGATGGTATCCAGTTTTTACAGAGGTAATCAACACTATCAAATCCAAAACTCTGCAGACTTAAGGTTGGACGATGATTAAATCGCTGGCTGGCTCCAATCTTATGAATCCTCCCCAGAACTCGCCCCATCACCTCAAGATTTTCATCTCGATCAAGCTCAGGCGCACGTCCGCCTTTACGCTCAAACAGAGCAAAGCGAAAGCCTTCAAAAGTGAGCATGCTTTGCCCCGATTCATTGTAGTCTGGTGCAACCACTGAGAGCTCAGCGGCTAATAACTCTGAACTGAAGGCGTGCTCTTCTAGGATCTGCTCGTCAGTCCAGCGTTGTGGACGATAAAATTTACCAATAACCGGCTGCTGATCCTCAATACCGATTTGATAGACCCGATTTTCATAACTATTGAGCTCAAGGATGCGGCCATCACAGCGCAGACCATTATCTTCGATGGCACTGAGAATAAAATCAGGGCTGAGTTTTGCAAAGACGTGTTCTGAGTTATCTTGATCAGTCATTAGACTGCCATTGCATCGCGCAGTCACGTGCAAAAACATCAACATCCAAGGCGTGATAAAGATTAATTGGGGCCTTCAATGTGGCCACTGTTTTACTGAAGTTATTATCCACTAAATCCTTTTTTTCCCAGTTAGTTATAATATTATCTTCAAGCTTTTTAGACTTAATTAAGCAGAGCCTAGTGGCGCCTATTTCACGCGCCAACCATGCTGCAATAGTATCAGAAGTCGTCTGCCAAGAACGCTCCAAACAGTCATCATCAAACTGGGCTTCTTCTAAAAGCATCTGACTGGGAGCCCAGAGCCTTGCACCCTGACCCTGTCTGACATCATTACTAATTCTGAGGCGGGGTTCTAGATCCTGCATCAGAAAGGCAAACTGCTGCATCGCTAGGATCGCCATATCATGAGCAGCCACCTCACTCAGGGGCCAGCGTTTACTCGCTGCGCGCACTTGATCAGCAAATGGGCCACCTCCAGCAACAATGACAATATCCGTTGAGAGCTCTGCTAACATCGTTAACCAGCGCGGCAAGGCCTCGCTTTCGTAGAGGCTGCCGCCAATTTTGACAACAATCATGCTTTTTTCAGAAAATTGATCATAGCCGCAGCCTTATCAAAGGTTTCTTGGTATTCAGCATCAGCCTCGGAATCCCATACCAAGCCACCCCCCGCATAAAAATACACTTGATCTTGCTTTTGCAGCACGGTGCGAATCGCTATATTCGTGTCCATCTGCCCATCAAACCCCAAATAACCTATAGAACCACAGTACAGACCTCGACGATGAGGCTCTAATTCTTCGATAATCTCCATCGCCCTAATCTTCGGTGCGCCAGTAATCGATCCACCGGGGAAGCATGATTTAAGTAGTTGCACCGGACTCTGTTGCTGCGCCAGTTGCCCAGTCACGGTACTCACCAAATGATGCACCGTAGGAAAAGACTCAATCTCAAATAGTTTAGGTACCGAAACAGAGTTACGTTGACAGCTCTTACTGAGATCATTACGCAGCAGATCAACAATCATTAAATTTTCGGCTCGATCTTTTAAGCTAGCAGCCAACTCATCAGCCTGTCGCTGATCTTCAATGGCATCAGCAGCACGTGGCCGTGTGCCTTTAATAGGTTTCGTTTCAACCTGCTGATCACGCACCTGTAAAAAACGCTCAGGGGACGCACTCAAGACGGCAATACCTTCAACATTCATAAAGGCAGCAAACGGTGCCGGATTAATACGGCGCAGTTTTTGGTAGCCCACCCAAGGATCGCCTTGTACCTGAGCGTTAAACCGTTGCGCTAAATTAACCTGATAACAGTCCCCAGCAGCGATATAGTTTTTCACCTTGGCAAACTGTTGCTTGTATTCCTGCTCTGTCATATTTGATTGAATACTACTGACAGCGAAATAGTCTTCTTTGTCGACCGCACTAGTCCCAGCCAGACTGAGTTGTGCAATCAGATCGTCCCAGTTCAAACGTACTCTTGGATCCGCCAGATTGCCGACCAGATTAGCAGTCTTATTCACGTGATCGGCTATATACGCCCAATGATAGATACCCACCGCCATATCGGGCATTTGCATATCATCTTCTGCAAGACTGGGGAGTTGTTCGATACGTCTGCCGAGGTCATAAGAGAAGTAGCCCATGGCGCCGCCAATAAAGGGTAAGTCATCCCATTCATGACTTAGACTTGGCAACTGTTCTTCTAAGAGCTTGAAGGGATCTTGCGGCACCTGTTGCCTTTCATTCTGCGTTGAAAGCAGGGTTTTAGCGCCACATGTCACCAGAGTTGTTCTAGGGAAGGCACTAAAGATATCGTAACGGCCATGCGTGCTCTGTGGTCGCCCACTATCCAGTAAGACCGCCCAAGGCGAGGCTGCAAAAGCTGTAAATAGACTCGCAACATCCTCAATATAAGGTAACTCTTTACGTTCTAGCTTGATTGCAGTAAGCATATTCTAAGCCTCGAGCTCTAACGCGGGATGTGAGTACTGCAGAGTGGCCAAGGCAACCGCGGGGGCACAGTCATCAGCGTAAGCACTTACCTCGGTCCCCGACGGTAATATTGCAGTAATAAAATCCACGTAGCTCAAGCCACATTCAGCGGCTATCGATGGCAGTAAGAAACGACCAACACCAGCACCGACCAAGGTCTTGCAACTTGAACTGAGAGCGATCTGCTGCTTCACTGCATGCAGGATTAACTGGCGTTGCCGTGAAGCAAAATCTTCTGCCAACTGCTCCCAGACAACGACTTCATAATCTTCATAGTCAGAGGCCACCATGCGTGCCAGCCGGCGCATGCTGCCGGCTTTATCTTTACTCGCGCCATCCATGCTGCCACTGTAATCAGCATGTGCTGGCAGCTTTTCCAAAATACGATAAATATCTGCCGTGACCGCAAACTGTTCAGCGACTAAGGGCATCTCTTTGCCAGCGAATGGAATGCTCATTGAAAGCGTGTTGACACAGCTTCGAACGACACCGGTATAAACCAGTTCAGCATTTCGCATACGCTCAAAATCACTCTGACCACGACAGTGCAACTGACTCGCTGTGATCCTTAATAAATCAGTAGTGGTGCTTCCGATATCAACAAACAGCGCTTCTTCTATAGCCATGGCAACACTGTGGCCACTGGCAAGCCAGTTCGCTGAAGCGACTGCTTCAGTTTGCTCTTTAGCATCACTTTCAGAGACACAGTCTTTGCCATTAAAGTAATGCACCGAAACACTCTGCTGTAGCTGCTTCTGTACGCAATCGATAATGGCATGCACACCCGCGGTGCGCGTATCAAACGCATCGACCAACTCACCCGTCATGGTAACCGCATGACTATGCTCTAAGAGGTCGACACCCTCTGACAGCGCGTCGGCTAATGCCTCTTGCATACTCGATTGAAGTTCATGAATACCCTTCCATAGTGGACAGGCATATTGCTGAACATGGAGCTTATTCGCTATGAAATAAGCTATTTTCAAGTGAGCACCACCTATATCCCAGCCTGCTCTATAGAGCGGCGACGTCAGTGTATTTTTTTCTTGATCAGCCAATCACAACCTCAACCACCTTATCGGTGCGCTTAATTTTATTCGGCAGCTGCCCGTGTATACACGTGTGCAAACATAAGGCCGCAATATTTTCGTTTAATGCTGCACTCAGCCCGACATAGGAACTGCTCAACCGCGGATTAATTTCTATTATTACAATGCCCTGCTCGGTCTCTATGTAGTCGACACCAACATATCCAGACAACCCAGGGAATGCAGCAGCTATTGCAGAAGCAAGCTCGTTCAATGCTACTGAAATAGGCTCACTATTAACACGACATAGCTGTAATCGCGGGCTACTCCCCTGCGAGAAACATTGTTCATTACAGCTCAGTATTCTAGCGTTTCCCCGCCAGCAAAGTAAGGACATGCTGGCATGCTTACCCTGTAATAAAGGTTGTACTAGAGTTTCATTCAAATCGATTGATCGCGTCAGCAAGTCTTCTGCTTGAACGATCTCCAAGTCTTCGCAGGCAACCCCTGAGCGTGGCTTAATAATATATGCACCCAATGCCTGCTTCATATCTTCGGCTGACAAACTGCGCACCACGGCTAGACCTGCTGCAGCTAAAGTCTGCTCACATTTAAGTTTATCTGCACAGTGTGCAATGCTCTGGCTCGTGCAGTTAAGGTGTCTGACCTGCAAGTCTTCTAGTTGTGCAATAAACTCAGCTAGAAGATCATCACTCTCAGGAGCGATGAGTAATACAACATCAACGTCTAAGCTAAGTCGTTTTAGGCAGTCGATATAGTTTTCGTCAGCATGCAAGGTTTTACTCTTAAGCGCCGCTGCAGACTGTATGTCTGGCGCCAGTTCAAGACGCGAGTCTAGGGTGGTAATCAGCGACAAGTCATCAATAGCGATACAATCACGCAGCACTGCTTGCAACATCGCCAGCCCTTCTTGTTTCAAATGGACGGGTAAGGGATCATGCTGCATTCCACCGCCACATATAAATTCACTAATCAGAAGTCGCATTATTGATGAAAATTGTTCCTGTACTCGATTATATGGATGGTCATGTCGTGCTCGCTCAAGGGGGCCAGCGCGCTAGCTATCGAGCTATCAGTAAAGATAACAGCTCATTGCTTACAGATCACTCTGTAGAGGCTGTGATCGATGGCTATCTTACGCTTTATCCTTTCAAGAATATGTATATCGCTGACCTCGACTGCATCTGTGGACAGTCTCTAGATATCCCCTTTTGGAGCCACGCATTAAGTGCCTATCCAGAGATAGAGTTTTGGTTGGATATCGGCTTACAGGTGAAGGATTGGGCAGAGCTCGCCAAACAATGTTCACTGCTCCGCCCCATTGTTGGCACTGAATTGTTTAGCAGTCTGAGTGATCTTCAGCAAACGCTGAATGATCTCCAGCCTTATCGTCCAATTTTATCAATCGATATGAAACATGATCAGATTCTAGGGGTCGCAGATATTTTAACAATCCGTGAGCACTGGCCAGATGATGTCATTCTGCTTTCATTAGAACGCGTTGGCAGCGCTGATGGACCTAAGTTTGAGCAACTATCAGCACTCACTGATGACCCCAGACTGACTGTTTATAGCGGCGGTGGCACGCGTCATTATGAGGATGTTATAGCGTTATCAGAGGCTGGTGCAGCCGGTGTGTTACTTGCCAGAGCCTTACACGATGGCAGTATCAGTCAGGCTGATGTAGAGCGGCTTAATCATTAACAAGTTGCAACTTTTTAGTCGGATTATCATCCAATAATTTACGCAAAGAAGATCTTCCAAGATCCTGATTACTAAAGTATTTTAGTGGAAAATTAGCTTCCACAGCCTGCATATCTTCAAGTTTAGGCCCACGGTAGACACAATAGGATTGCGTAGTCTCATAGGTCTGTACTTCGAGCAACCCTGGCAGATAATCGATCAACTGCTCCCAGATAAAGACGTTCAACAGCTCTGTACTGGAGCGCCAAGCAAGATCACAGTTCACGTAATTTAGCGTCTGATGATCGAGTTGGTCTATAACCCGATGTTTAACCACTGATTTCAAATAACCATAATCGATGACAAAGCCATCTAGCGGGTCAATGCGCCCTTCAATCTTTACCTGTAAGTTATATCGTCCACCATGCAAGTTCTCACATTTACCCGGATGATCACTGATGAAATGTGCTGAATCAAAGACTAGTTCCTTACTAATCATGGCAACGGGTACATCAGCATAGAAGCGTTCACTGGCACAAGGGATTAAAGTAAGCTCAGGTTCAACCAGTTTCAGCAATCGATGCGCATCTTCAAGCGACTCTGTTCGGTAGAGTTGCTTAACAGCGCCCGCTTTCTCCTGCGAGGCTCCATGGTTAAGTCCTTTGTTCGGCCCGAGCACAGCATCCAGTGCTATACAGCGGATTTGAAAGTTATTCCTTAGCCCCTCTATATAGTCATCTGCGGCTACATTTTTTGGCAATCGTAAAAAAACATAGCCAGCATGAAACTCACCGACTTCAGCAAGCAATACCGCGCTGAAGAGCACATGATCCAATGCTGCAGGCATGGTATCTAATAGAGAGTCACTCGGAGTCTTTAAGCGATTTTTAGCAATAACGCGATGACTGTTGTCGTCATAGCTATATTCTTGTCTAAATTGAAAACCATACTGACGCAAGCACTGCAAATAGCACAGCAGCTGCTCTAAGCGCCTCACACCATGCTCAATCACGCTGAACTCACCTTGTTGCTGGATGCTTTGCGACAAGCGCAGGGCACTCAATAGCGTTTGTGCGCGACTACTGGGCTTATCAGAGAGGGTGACGTAATCATTGGTCGATTCAATGCCGTTAATCTGCTCAGTACTGAGTAACAGATCTAATGGCATATGATGCCGTATGGCGTATTCCTGCAAAGTCAGGCCACAACAGTGCTGTAGGTGATGATGATCGAGTCTTTCTAGCTCTGCTGAGCACTCTAAACAATGCATATGAATTTATTAAAAGTGTATGAATGTTCGTACTTTAGGCCACTTGAGCCTAAATTCAAGCCAAAAAAAACCCCGCTCTCGAAAGAGCGAGGTTCTTTAGAACTTCCAACAAAGGTTTCTTAGAAACCTCGGAATGGATGCTCAGCTGAATCTTTCTGTGCAACAACAGTAGCAGCTTTAGGCTCATCAGCGATTGCGCGCTCGATAGACTCTTTAGTTGCTTTGTAGTTATTTGCATAGATAGCTTCGTCAGACTTAGCTTCCCAGTGAATGAATACGCCAACACAAATGAATATGTCGTCAGCTTCATCAGCAGGGATAGTGCCGTCAGCAACACT
>JAQWYM010000010.1 GCA_029253965.1 Gammaproteobacteria bacterium | reverse complement strand
ATAATCCAATGGCTTGGTACTACATTACTCAAGATTGGGAGCGTGATCGTGATTAGATTGAAACTTACATGTGGAATGAACAGACAAAGGGTTCGTACATTTTTGGCTGTGGTTTTGTTACTGATGTCTTTGTCGGCATGTATCAGTTCCGTGACGCCACATGAAAACTTTAAAAGCCTGATGGCGCATAATGTTGGCAGCAGTATAGACAACCCTAATGTGGCTGGTAGTACTTACTATAAATCCCTTGTAGGGAGTAACTCTCTACCGAATGGGAATATTGAAAATAAATACCGTGACAGAGGCACTTGTCGTTACTTTTTCGAGTTCGATCCAGAGACCCGTATTATCGTCAGTTGGCGTTTTGAAGGCAGTGAGAAAGATTGTGTTATTGTGCCTTGATCAAATCCAGAATCAAAAGGTTGCCCAGATCACTTGGCTCCTTACTCCCCGACTCTGCTGAGCGCCTCATCAACGACCTTCCTTGAGAGATAAAGTCCAGCGGTCATCATGTCTTCGATGACCGGCCGGGCTTTGGGTATCAAGCCCCGTTGTCTGGCCACCAATACCAACCCGAGTGTGCCACGCACCGGGATCTTCAGGCTGGCGGCACACTTCCGTCCAGCCAGATCATCAATAATGGCCTCGGTACCGGTATGTTCAGCCGCCAATGCCAGTACACTCGATTCCCCGGCCCCCAGACGCCATTCGGTGATCATGGTTGGAATGCTGCTGACCGGCTTTGTCACTAACCAGTCGGTTTGCTCAATCGCCCTGGCCGTGATGTCCTGTTGTCCCCGGTGCACAATCTCCGTCGCAACCGGCTCTGGCACCCAGATCTCACTGGCGAAGGCTTGCAGTAAATCCAGATAGAGATAAAGCGTTGCAGAATTATATTTTAAAAGAAGGCTTACTCGTCAATGAATGCCCAAACAGTTTTATAATCCTCAGTAACAATAATTTTAATGGCCGGGGAATAGCAAGGCTGAGATGTAAACCTAATCCTCAGTAACGGTAATAGTGTTGTTGGCTGGGGAATGGCGAGGCTGAGATGTAAACCATAAAGGTGAGCCTTTAAAATCTATCAAAGCTGTGAGAAACCCCCTCAATCAAAGTCTTTGCAAATGGAGCATAAGCCAGACACTTCAAGACTTCATGTCTATGATTATTGGAAAGGAACTGACTATAAGATAGACCGAGATTGTAAAGTTTTTCTAGAATTTAACTCTAAAACGCTATAGCTTCGCACAGCAATAACAGCTGTCCGACTGAGCCTATCAGGGCTGCCATCGGCTACAAAAATCATTGCTTCACAATATTGGGTTAGTCGCCCTCTTACGCTATCATTCAAAATACTGCTGCTATCGCTAAGCTCCGTATTCTGGGGATGGTTTGGCACTAATTCTTTTAAGGCAAATCAATGAGATTAAACCATGTCAAATCATAAAGCGTTACAGATGCTTGGTCGTTCAGGTAACCCTGCTTTAAAGGCAGATACCTTTAGTAAGAGCGCCCAATCCTCAGCCTCTGGTATTCGGGCTGCGTCATCAGACACAATGACCTTGCAAGGAACAGTCAATAAAACAGGTATTTTACTGGCACTGGTTGTTTTGTCTGCCTCATGGACATGGAACATGTTTTTTGAAAGTGGTGATCCGGCAGCGGTTATGCCTATTGCCATTGGTGGTGCGATCGTCGGCTTTATTTTTGCCCTGATAACAATATTTAAAAAACAGTGGGCTGGCACTACTGCGCCACTATATGCAATAGCGCAGGGACTGTTTTTAGGTGCCATTTCGGGCATATTTGAGATGCAATATCCAGGTATTGTCATTCAGGCGGTGGGGCTGACTCTGGGTACACTGGCATCACTACTGTTTCTCTACAAAACCGGCATCATCAAGCCAACAGAAAATTTTCGGCTAATGATCACCTCGGCCACCATGGGTATTGGCATGCTTTACTTGGTTAGCATGGTGATGAATATGTTTGGCTCTGGCGGGATAGGGTTTATTCATTCAAACGGCCTGTTTGGTATTGGCTTTAGCTTGTTTGTGGTGGCCATTGCGGCGCTTAACTTAGTGTTGGATTTCGATTTTATTGAGCAGGGCTCTGAGATGGGCGCACCTAAATATATGGAATGGTTCGGTGCATTTTCACTGATGGTGACATTAATATGGCTCTATCTTGAAATGCTGCGTCTTCTGGCGAAACTGAGAAGCCGTTAGTGGATGCCAACACCTTAATTTTTGGCTCGATGGCGGTCTTTTCATTGGCTATTTTCTTTTATCTAGGTCGGTTTAAAGCCTCTAAAAGGCAAACCGAGCGAGATGACCGTATTGATTGGTCAGTGCGGAAGTTTTCAATTTGGAAGATTCTGGGCTACTCGCTCGTGCTGGTCGCTAGCATTGTGCTAATCCTGCAGTTTTTATAACGGCGGGATCATCGGGTTTTCTGCCCACTAATTAGGGGGCATTTCAAACCATGGGCACTCGTGGTGCACTGCCCACAAGGTCTACGCCCTCACGGGCAGCTTCAAGGACACCAGCCATTGAGAAGAATGCGTGAATAAGACCATCAAAACAGCGCATCTGAACCTCAACCCCTGCAGCTCTCATGCGCTGGGCTTAGGCTTCGCCCTTATCTCGCAACGGATAGAACTCAGCGGCAACACGGATCTCGCGGCAGTCAGCGTCATGGGTCACCAGGTTGCCGATTACCCAGACACCGCCATGTAAATGCATATGTAATGGCGCTGTCTCGGCATGGGGCCGTTAAATCCGCACGGGGATTCCGCCGGTGGGGCCATTCACAATAGTATCCTCAACTATGATTGTATTAGCAGCTAGATCAGAGGCTGAAGGTTGTTATAGATCGTACTAAATTAAAACCAAAATCAAAGTCTTTGCAAATAGAGCTTAAGCCAGACACTTCAACCCTTTAAAATCTATTAAAGCTGTGAGAAACCCCCTCGTTATAGTGGCTGTACTCGGTTGATAATAGTCTACGAGATTACGCTTAAGCCGCGTTTTAAGCGCAGCTTCTCACTCATAGACTTAGAGGATGCCGAAATGCTTGAAGCTCAACCACAGAATCAATTGACTGCTGCAACCCTCAGCGCTGAGAACCCAGCGTCTATAATCCAAAGCAAGTACCAACCCGTGCTGTTGATTGCTTTTATTTTATCCTTATTAGCGCTATCACTCTCTGCCAACGTAGTCCGTGCCGACTCTGCCATGCCCGGCGCTAAGGTCTTAACTGACTTGCAGATGCCGGAGTCGGTTATGGTTCATGCTGATGGTCGTGTGTTTATTAGTGAGATTGGTGGCTTTGGTAAAAATGGAGACGGCAGAATCAGTGTTCATTACCCTGATGGTTCGCGCAAAATTTTAGCGGAGGGTTTGAATGATCCAAAAGGGATTGATCTGTTTAATAACCATCTCTATGTCGCTGATATTGATCATCTGTTGCGCTTTGATCTCGATGGCAAAAAAACTATTCTTGCAAAACCGGCTGATTTTCAAGATAAGCCAATCTTCTTAAACGATGTTGAGATTGATGGGCTGGGTAATGTCTATGTTTCAGACAGTGGTGATGAGAATGGCAAACATGCCGCGGTTTATAAGCGCAGTGTCTCCGGTGAGATGATTCAAATTATTAATGCATCCGCAGGCATCAAGCGACCCAATGGCTTGCTTATGGATGGCCCTAACCGTTTGCTGGTAGCTGATTTTGCCACAGGTGATTTGTTTGCGCTGGCCTTTGATGGCACATCGTCGACACCACAATCAGAGGTAACCCTGCTTAATCGTGGTTTTGGTGGTGCTGATGGACTGGTTAGAGATGCTCAGGGGTTTTTATATATTAGTGATTGGAGTCATGCCAAGGTTTGGCAGTTGAGTGAGCCTAAAGCAACGCCGCAGTTAATCTCATCAGGTCATCAATCGGTGGCAGATATTTCGCTATCTGCTGATGGTGCCTTTCTCCTCATTCCCGATATGAAAGCCGGTAAGTTAATACCGCTAGCGATTAGGTGAGCGCGCTGTGATTAAGTGGCTCGGTTGAATATACTCGCTAAAAGTAGATCAAAAAATGCATCTTGCGCTGTGCATAGCGCAAGCAGCGGCCTCTTCTCTTAGAATTCTTCAATCTGATCTATTTGATAACTATGTGCTTTTGAGAGCAGTAGCACCGCTACTGCATAGCCGACAATGGCCATCGCTATATCTGACTGTGCTTTCCATTGATGACTCTCTGTACCCAGAAAATAAATGGCATCACTCGGTACGACTAAGGCAAGCCACCATGCTATGAGCTCATAGAAGGCACTGATTGCAAGGATGATGCATAGGGTCATGAAGTTAAGCCAGACTGTGCTTTGAATCAGTATTTTCTTTCTGAGGATGATCTCTCGAATGACTAAGGCCGGTACAAAACCTTGAAAAAAGTGACCGAGTTTGTCATAGCTGTTGTGATCACTGCCAAAGAAGCCCTCAAAGCCCGGTACCTCGGCATAGGTGTAGTGGCCACCAATCATCAAGACGATGCAGTGCATCAGAATTAAGGTGTAGAGCATCGGTGTTAATCGAAAATGCTTATAAGTGATTGCTAAGATAATAATAGCGAGTATTGCTGGTGCGACTTCTAATTGCCATGTGAATGAATCTTTTGGCTCGGTGCCCGACCAGATCAAAACCCCAAAAAAAATGAGCAGCCAAATCAATTTCATAAACCATCTACCGTTGTTCTTCCTGACTCAAGCATGTTCTGTCTGTTGCTAGTGCCAGAAATTAAGATAAAGAAGGTGAATGATTATAAGGAGGTTTGATCATTTAACAAACTATTCCTTTTGTTTATTATTAGGATGTAACTAGAGTGTATCAAGAACGATTCATTAACGAGGAGTACCCTGAGAGTTTATGCAGGCGATGCTGCGGGGCTTATTGGCTTGAAATGTGCAGTCTTAACTTGGTTACCATCCAGGTTGGATGGCATCCCCAAGGGGATTCGAACCCCTGTTGTCGCCGTGAAAGGGCGATGTCCTAGGCCGACTAGACGATGGGGACAGCACATTCAAACGCCTACGAAACAGACACTTATTAGCGCGTCTCATAGGGGACGGAACATTACGTGAGATCGGTGGTTTGGTCAAGTATTTGAGACGAATTTGCTGCCTCATCCGAGCTCTTTTTTTAGTCGCTTGTGAGTTCACTCGATTGCAGCGAAGTTGCCCTTGGTTGAAGTTGCAACAATTGAGTGTTTTTTAGTCAAAAAAGACAACTTCTCGGTAAATCGGGTCTAAAGTCGTTTTCTAAATGAATTAAATAGCTCATTCTCTGCTCATTAAACTAAATCAGCAATAAATAAGGTCTATGCCAGCACTAAAAACACCTCCAATCCATAGTTTGATGACGACTCGTAACCTTGCAGTAACCGTCAACAGTTTATTAATCCTAGCAATTATCCTTTGGGCGCTGAATCAACACTCAGCTGTGGTTGATAGCCGCTATGTTCCCTTGGTTATGCCAAAAGCTCCTGAGATTGAAGATCCGCGTTATTCACAGAGGCCTAATGAGATCACTGATAAGGCCTATGCCCTCGCAAGTTGGCATCTCTTTGGCCAAACCATAGAACAAGCTGAGGAAACACCACTAATTGCTCTTGAGAGCGAGCCTAATAGCGCTGAAGTACTCATTGAAGACAGTGATCTTGATCTGTACTTAAAAGGTGTGCTCAGTACCGATGATGATCAAGGCATTGCTTTAATCGAGACGCCAATAGAGGGCGTGCAACTGTTCAAAGTGGGCGATGAGGTTTTACCGGATTACATCCTGGAGAGTGTCTTCAGCGACCATATCTTGCTTGGGCATAACGGCAGACGCTTAAAATTATTGTTGCCTAAACACAGATTAAATCTGCAAGCAAAAAAGCAAGAAGGTCTAGAGTCGCAGTCATCCCCCACCCTAGAAACATTGAGTATTCACTAAGATGTTAGTTAAGAAAAATAGATGGTGTTCAGCCTTGTTGCTGATCAGTTGTGTTGCTCTGTTGTTTATTAATAGCGTTGCGGCTAAGCAAGTCACCTTAAATTTAAAGAAAACTGATATTCATGCGCTGATAGAAACCGTCGCCGAGGTCACTGGCAAAAATTTTGTTGTTGATCCACGGGTGAATGGATTAGTAACCGTTATATCGGCAAAGGAGATTGATGAGAAAGTCCTTTATCAGGTTTTTCTCTCGGTCTTGCAGGTGCATGGCTTTGCCGTCGTTAATCTCGGTACAGTGATAAAGATTCTGCCGGAGGGTAATGCCTTGCAAGGCCCTATCAACCTTACTGATAAAGCTGAACTTAGAGTTAGTGATGAATTAGTCACACGCATTATTCAGCTCGAGCATATTGCGCCAAAATCATTGCTGCCGATTATTAGACCCTTAATGCCACAACAGGCAATGATAGCGACGCCACCAAACAGTAATTTACTATTGATTACCGATAGAGCCGCTAATGTTATCCGCATCAGCGAGATCATTAAAAAAATCGATCTACCGCAAACTACTGAAGTTGAAGTTATCCGCTTAGAGCACGCGATGGCTAATGATGTCGCTAGCTTGATTCAACAATTGCGTAGAAAAACAATGGATTCGTCTAATGGCCAGCGAATAGCGGCAGACCAAAGAAGTAATAGCCTGTTACTTACTGGTGATGTTTCACAACGATTACAACTGCGCTCTTTAATCGCCCATTTAGATACGCCGATTGAGAACAGTGGTAATACACAGGTGATATTTTTAAAATATGCGAATGCCAAAAATTTAGCGGCCTTACTCACAGAGATCAGCAACTCAAAGCAAATTGGAGGGCAACCGCCCGGTATAGGTGGTCATGCTAATAAAGTCTCTATTCAGGCCGATGAGACAACAAATGCCTTGATTATTACCGCTGCTACGCCTCGTTTTGAAGAACTTCGGCGTATTATTAGTCAGTTGGATTTACGCCGCGCACAGGTTTTAGTCGAAGCTATTATTGCTGAGGTGAACAGTGATTTCCTACGCGAATTAGGTGCTGAAGGTTTTTTTACTCGAGTCTTAGGTAACAACACCTTGGGCCCAGGTATTTCATCATTAGGAAGCGGTGCGCTTTCAGAGGTCATTCGTAACACAACAACAGCCGATCAAGGCGGTCAAGGCCTAACTCTGGACCTTGCTAATCTTTCCGGTAAGAATCGATGGGGGCTTTTGATAAAGGCATTGGAAGGTAATTCATCGACTAACATTCTCTCTACACCGACTATTGTTACCCTAGATAACCATGAAGCCAATTTCGTCGTGGCGCAAAATGTCCCATTTGTCACTGGCCAGTATACCAATAGCGGTGAAGGCAATGACAGTGTTAATCCATTTCAAACGATTCAGCGTGAGAACGTTGGTTTGACGCTAAAGATAACGCCACAGATAAATGATGGCAGCAGCATTCGACTAGCGATAGAGCAGGAAAGCTCAAGTATTTCTAATTCGAGTGTCGCCACTGATTTAATCACTAATGAACGTAAAATCACGACCTCGGTGATTGTTGATGATGATGAGATTTTAGTCTTAGGTGGTTTGAACCAAAACAATGAAACAGAGACCGTCACTCGAACACCCCTTTTAGGTAGCATTCCGCTGCTTGGTCGTTTATTTCAAACCACCGGTAAAACAAAAAGTAAGCAGATTTTGATGGTGTTTATTCATCCGGTAATCCTCCGTGATGCCTCACATCGAGAGTTACAAACCAATGCCAAATACCGCTTATTACGTGAAGAACAGGATCGCTCAAAAGAGAAAGATCGTGGTCTCACCAGCAGAGAGTTAACACGTCTACCTGAGTTCAATACGGCTGATAAGACTGAGCGTGTTCAAGCGCAAGAGAAACGTCCAGAGGATACTGCAAAGCAGTCTACAAATAAGAGTTCAAATAAACGCCGTATTCATGGTCTAGCCGGTTATAGGTTGATCCAATAGTGAGTCAAGCCAGCCTGCTAAAGCGACAGCTACCGACTTACAGTTATGCCAAGAAGCATGGTGTTTTAGTGGCCTTGCCGAGCACACCATTTGATAGCTCAAGCAGCGAAGAAAAACCTGCAGTGGTTTATCGACGACAGCAGGTCAGTGCCAGCACGGTCAATGAGATAACACGATTTTTAGGTGAGCTACCTCACTTTGAGGTGCTCTCTGATGATGACTTTGAGCGCTTATTAGCAACGCATTACAACAACGATGACAGCACGCAACTGCTCGATGATATGGATGAGTTTGGTGATGATTTAGATATTGCGAGTTTGGTCGACTCGCTACCTGAGCCTCAAGACTTAATGGAAATGAATGATGATGCGCCGATTATTCGCCTTATCAATGCACTATTAACCAAAGCGATTCGCGATAATGCTTCTGATATCCATATTGAACCATTTGAACAGCGCCTCTCCATACGCCTGCGAATCGATGGTGTCTTGCGAGAGGTTTTACAGCCACCACAAAATACCGGAAAGCTTATTGTTTCACGCATCAAAGTTATGGCGCAGTTGGATATTGCTGAAAAACGTTTACCACAAGATGGTCGTATCTCACTAAGAATTGCAGGCCGCCCAGTCGATGTTCGTGTCTCCACCCTACCCTCTGGGCATGGTGAGCGTGTCGTCATGCGTTTATTAGATAAACACAGCGGCTGCTTAGAGATTGATGCCTTGGGCATGGCCACTGAAACCTATGCAGCGATGAGCAATGCGATTACACGCCCGCATGGCATTATTTTAGTCACAGGACCCACGGGCTCAGGCAAAACTACAACCCTCTATGCAGTGCTTAATGCCTTAAATAATAGCTCACGCAACATCCTCACGGTGGAAGACCCGATTGAATACTTTCTTGATGGCATTGGTCAAACACAGGTTAACAGCAAGGTCGATATGACCTTTGCTAGAGGTCTGCGTGCCATTCTCAGGCAGGATCCTGATGTGGTTATGGTCGGTGAAATCAGAGATTTTGAAACCGCGCAGATTGCTGTGCAAGCGAGCCTCACTGGGCATATGGTTTTCTCAACTCTGCACACCAATACCGCTGTCGGTGCGATAACCCGACTACGTGACATGGGCATCGAGCCTTTCTTATTGTCATCGAGTTTATTGGGTGTGCTCTCACAACGTCTAGTTCGGCGCCTTTGTCTACACTGTCGCGAAGAAATGCCTGTAGATGCGCTTAAATATCAGGCCTTACTCGATTTGGATGCGGAGTTGGACCCACAAGCGGAGATAACTTTATATCAAAGTAAGGGCTGTAAAGACTGTAATAACAGTGGTTATCAAGGTCGTATCGGTGTCTATGAGTGGATCGCAATGGATCAGAACATGCAGTCGATGGTGCATGCCCTTGAATCTGAGCAGATGCTGCGACGGCATACCGAGAGTGTCGGCTCGACTATTCGCCAAGATGGTGTGCGTCTGGCTTTAGCTGGAGTGACCTCACTGGCAGAAGTCTTACGCGTTACCCGTGCAGATTAATGTTTAGCTTACCCATGGCAATAAACAATGCCTATCTATGACTATATTGCCTTAAGCAGCAGCGGTGAAGAAAGCAAGGGCTTGATTGAGGCCAGCAGTGAACGCGCCGCCGTTAAGGCGTTACGTCATAGTGAGCTGATTCCACTGCAGCTCAGCATCAGTGCTGCAAAAAAAAATAAGCCTTTCTTTAAACGTCAATTTAGTGGGCTTGATAGACAGCTGAAGATAAAAGAGCTTTCTTTGCTTACGCGCCAACTGGTGACCCTAATTGAGGCTGGCACCCCCTTAGAAGAAACCCTGCAGGCCTGTGCAGAACAAAGCGATAAAAAGCATATAAAAAAAATAATCCTTGGGCTCTGTGCATCGATTACTGCGGGGCAAAGTTTTTCACAGGCACTCACCTTATACCCACGTAGTTTTAATCAGCTTTATCAAGCCAGTGTTGATGCCGGTGAGAAGTCTGGTCATCTTGATGCCACTCTAAACCGTCTCGCCGAGTATCTGGATAAGCGTCTAGAGCTACAACAGTCGATTACCCTAGCCTTGATCTACCCACTGCTACTAGTCGTCGTTTCACTGCTAGTGGTTATTGCTTTGCTTACCTATGTGGTACCTCAGGTGGTGCAGGTGTTTACCGATATGCAACAAACACTGCCCTTGTTGACCCGTGGCTTATTAGCGATCAGTGCCTTCCTGCGAGACTACGCCTGGCATTTAATTGCGGCGATAACAGCGTCTTATCTGCTTATCAAACGGCTTCTAAAAGAGCCAAAAATTCAACACATAAGCCAAGTCTTTCTGCTCTCTCTGCCACTCATTGGTCACCTTATTCGTGGCATTAACAGCAGTCGTTTTGCGCATACCCTGAGCATGTTGACTAGCTCAGGTGTGCCCGTTGTTAATGCCTTTCAAGTCGCTGCCAAGGTTATGCCTAATCTGCTTATACGGCATGCGGTATTAGAGGCTGCAGAGCGTGTCCGTGAAGGCTCCAGTATTGCGCAGGCATTAAAGGCAGCAGCCTGCTTCCCACCGATTATGTTGCATTTAATTAGTAGTGGAGAACTCAGTGGCAAATTAGAGGCCTCATTACGTATTGCTGCAGAGCAACAAGATCGAGAAATGAAGATGTTGGTTGCAACGGCATTAGCCCTATTTGAACCCTTAATGATCGTTTTTATGGGCGTGCTGGTTTTATTAATCGTGCTCGCAATTATGCTGCCAATTTTTGAACTGAATGAATTAGTCGCTTAAGACCCCTGACTAGACCTACTTACTAAGAGGACTGAGAACATGACTCAAAAGCAAAAACAGGCTGATGGCTTTACCCTAATTGAATTAATTGTCGTTATTGTAATTCTTGGTATTTTAGCGTCTTTGATTGCCCCTAAGGTGCTGAAACGGGCTGATCAAGCCTTGGTTGTAAAAGCGCAGCAGGATATACGTGCCATCGACAGTGCACTGCAGCTCTATCGACTGGATAACCATATATACCCATCCACCGCAGAGGGTTTAAAGGTGTTGGTAGTCAAGCCGGCAACTGTGAAATCGACAACTTGGCAGGATGGTGGCTATCTCAAGAAAATCCCCAAAGACCCCTGGGGAAATCACTACATCTATGTCTATCCCGGGGAATATGGCGACTTTGATCTGATTTCATTGGGTGCAGACGGTAGCAGTGGCGGTCAGAAAAATAATCGTGACATCACTAGCTGGGGTATCGATTAAGTCATGCCTATGAGCAGTCAAGCAGTTAAGCGCTCGGGCTTCACCTTGATTGAGTTAGTGCTGGTATTGTCATTACTAGCCGTTATGCTGAGCTATGCCTTACCGCAAAACACAGCCCTTGATGGCCGACGATTACAGAAGGAGCAGCAGCGTTTAAGTTATTTAATCAGCTATGCCAAGCAACAGGCTTTACAAGAAATGCATTATTTTGGTCTTGGTATAATGCAGGATTCCTACGTTTTTTTTCGCTTAGAGGATAATCAATGGAAGACATTACAACGATCTAAGCTGATGAAGCGGCATCAACTAACATCACCAGCACACTTCAAGTTACTCCTTGAAGGTCGTCAGATAGTTCTGCTTAAAGAGGATATTACACAGCCGCATATCTTTTTTTCCAGTGATGGCCAACTCTCATCCTTTAAGCTCAGTCTGATTAATCCACAGCAAGGATTAGAGCGAGAGATTAATAGTAAAGATCTGCGTCGTCATCGAGGCATGCTCTGATGATGCAGAGTCATCAAACAGAGCAAGGCTTTACCCTGCTCGAAGTCCTTTTTGCTTTGACTATTATCGCTGTGGTTATGTCCAGCTATAGCTATTCACTAGCGACCGCGAGCAAGCATAGCCTTGCAATCAACGAACGCTTTATGGCGACAGTGCTACTGCGGAATATGCATGCACAAGAAAGCTTGGGTGAGCTTCAGCTGGAAGCTGAAAACGAGATCAAATTTGCTGGCAAGCTTTGGTTGCTGAAAAAAGAAAAGGTGCTGTTGCCTAATTCAAGACTCAGACTGGTGCGTTATCAGGCGGCGCCTAAAGCCGGAGTCAATCAAGCCTTTGTCAGTTTACTGCGTCCTGAGGTGGCCAATCCGCGATGAGCCCTGCTCCTATCCATAAAGGCTTTACCTTGATTGAAATGTTAATGGCGCTAGCGGTATTAAGCATTGTGCTTGCGATCGGCTATGGCAGCTTAAGTAACCTATTACAGCAACAACTTAAATTGACTGCTAACCATCAGCAAATCACTGATTTGCGCCTTATGACACAGCTCATCAGCACTGACTTTGCCTTTGCTAATCGACGTAGCATACGTAATGAATATGGCAATCGACTGGTTGCATTTTCAGGTAACCTCGCAGGTCTCAGTTTAAGCACTAGTGGTCGAAGAATGATGCCGGGGCTGAGGCAGAGTCGCCTGCATTACATTGAGTATGAATTTGAAAACAATAGTCTAAGCCGCTATGTCTCAGATCAACTGGATGGTTTTCGTAAGGCAGAGCAATCACTGAGTATTCATCTGCGCGATATAGACGATTTGAAATGGCAGTTTTTATCAGCTACTGGGGTCTGGGAAAACAGCTGGCCAGCAGCCGCTGAATATAGCAATGAGGGCCTACCAGTAGCTGTAAAACTGCAAATGACCGTACCAAGACTTGGTTTTATTGAGCAACTCTTTTTAATCCCATGAATAAAGCCAAAACCTCTAATCATCAGGGAATCGCGCTATTAACGGTGGTTTTTTTAACGGCTTTAGCCGCCCTCACCTTGGCTAGTTTTAACTTAAGCCAACGCGGTGCATTACAAAATGCTAATAGCAGCGATGCCGCCAGCCTTGCTTGGAGTATTTTAACCTTGTTAGAACATGAGGCGATTGCGCTATTGAAAAAAGACCGCTTAGAATCCACGGTCGATACGGAAAATGAAGGCTGGTCACAGTATCAATTCCGATTAAATCCTTTGTTGGCTGAATTTAAACAGGCTGAATTCCATGCTCAACTGAATGATGAACAAGCTAAGATTAACCTCAATAACCTTATGCTTAATGGCCAACTTGATGAAGCCACTGCGGCCACCCTGAAGCAACTGTTGTTGAATCTAAAGCTACCCGTGACGTTATTAGATGGCATCATCGATTGGTTGGATACTGATAGCGAAACCATTTCTGAGAATGGCGCTGAAGACGCCTTCTATTCGCGTTTAGAACCGCCCTATTTAGCGGCAAACAGCACCATCACAGACATTTCTGAACTGCGTCTGATACGTGGTTTTAATGATCAGATTTATGCACAGCTCAGTCCTTATTTAAGTGCCCTGCCAGAACGTACTGCGATTAATCTGAACACGGCTAAGTATGAGGTTATGACGAGCTTAGATAAAAGCGCAACACAGACTAGTGCTTTTGATCAGGATCTACTCCAGCAGTCAAATACTGTTGTACGTGAGTTTATCAATGAGACTGCTGTTGAAAATAATAATGTGCAGACCGTCGTCCAAAACAGCAGTTACTTTCGACTGCAGAGTAAAATAACCGTGAACAATTATACTTTATCAGTCGATAGCTTAATCACTCGTCAGAGTGATGAGGATATTCGAATTATCCAACGTGCGATGAGTTATGACTAGTGCCGCAATGAGACCAGCTGATAATCAGCAGACGAGCGTTATTATCCGCTTTCTTCAGGCCTTGCCGGTCGATCAGCAGACTAAGGATTATGACCCCGAAGTACAGTGCCTGCGCTATGCAAGCAGTGGTGAACTGCTTGCTGAGAGTAAACTCCATTTAAGTCATTGTGCAGCCTATGCAGCTAGTGCAGAGCTCACTGTGTTACTGGCAATGGATGATGTTTTTCTTAGTCAGCTTGAAATTAAAAGTAAGAAAATGGCGCAGCTATTAAAGGCAGCTCCTTTTATGCTAGAGGAAACACTGATAGCCGGCTTTGAAGATCAGCATTTTAGTCTGGCTAAAAGCACAACAGATGATTGTCATCAGCTGCTTGTTATACATAAAGAAAAGATGCAGGCCTGTCTAGATTTATTGCAGCATCAGCAGTTAAACGCTTCTATTATCAGTGCCGATATTTTTTTACTGCCGTATGTCTATGCTGAATACTCCTTATTAATTGATGACCAGCAACGTGTCTTGCTTCGCTTAGGCCGCAGTGAGGGCTTCTGCTGTTCCTTAGTCGAGCTTGAGCCCTTGCTGATGGATATCATTGAGGATCAAGCCATAGAAGCTGAGACGATAAACTATACTTGTCTTAATGATGCCGTAGCAAATCAATTAGAGCGCTTTCTTGCGCGCCTTGAAAGCAGCGGCATTGTTGCGCAACAACTCAGTCCTGATGACCTCTATTTAAACCTGCCAGCACTTTATAAGACGCAGCCTAACCTACTTCAAGGCGAGTATAAGGCAGTCAACAAACCTAGAACGGAAGCCAAGCCATGGCGTTACCCACTGTGCCTAGCCTTACTCTGGTTATTATTAGTGAGTTTTAGCTGGCAGGATCAACTGCAACAGCTGCAAGCAGCTAATCAGCAGACTCAACTTAATATTCATACTTTGCTGAAGCAGTATATAACAGAGCCTGATACTGACTTGAGTGCAGAGCAGCAGCTGACAGATTATCTAGAGGCTAAATCAAGCTCAAAACCTGTTCAGCGTGGCTTTATTGACCTTCTCTTAAGCATTACACCGGAGCTGATTGGCGAGCAATCTTTTGAGAGTGAGAGTGATGGCATAAATATCGAAGGCATTATCTATAAAGAGGGTCAGCTGCAGGTCTTTATCAGTGCCATTGATAGCGAGATGATAGAAGACCTGAGATTGCAGCTGGCAGATAGCATAAAGTCGCTAGAGATTGATCAACTTAGTATTAATGAGGGGCTCAGTAGTGCGCGAGTTGTGATTTATGAATAGTCTCCTTGAAATCTGGCATGGCTTGGCAGCACGTGATCGAGCCCTGACTATAGTTATAACGCTGCTATGCTTATTAGCCACAAGCTACGGCTTTGTTTTGCAGCCTCTAAAGCACTCTATTGAGGCTGAAAATGTGCGGCGCCTTAGCCTAGAGGCCAGTGTCAGAGAAATTGAGAGAATCCTGCCACAGCTTCCCCAGGCGTCATTAAAGCAGGAAGATGTTATGATCAATGGGAGTTCAACACCGTTGTTAGCGCTTATCGACAGCGCTCTCAAAGAGACGGCATTTCATCATAAGACCATATCAATGCAGACACTAAACGATCATAGCGTTGCACTAGTGTTAGACAACATAGACTTTAGTGAGATGATTATCTGGTTAGCAAATATACAAGACGCCGCCGCTGTCACAGTGACAGAAATAACACTTCAACCGGGTGAAAAAAACGGTATGGTAAAGGCAAATATAAACCTTATTCAGAAATGAAAAAACTAGTCTTTATTATTCTCGTAGCTGCAGTAATCGCAGTGGCTTTTAATCTACCGGCGCGCATTTTACAACCGCTGTTGCCTAGCAGTATCTACCTGCAGTCTGTGCAGGGCACGATCTGGCAGGGTCATGCACAGGCCGTGCGTTATTCAGGTAAAAGCTTAGGGACTGTCCATTGGCGGGTATTACCTCAATGTCTAACCAAAGTCAGCCTCTGTCTGGCTGTTAAACAACAGCTGCCAAGCTTACAGTCAGCGTTTATCTTGCATTGGGCTGACTATTGGCATCTCACTGAACTGACTGCCAGCGGTGATATGAAGCATTTTTCGCCGTATTTTGAAGACTATCGCATCACCCCCAGAGGTCACTTTAACATCGCCTTAAGTGAGCTGCAGTTTGCTCAAGATGAGCGCTTTATAGCGCGTGGCAACATTGAGATTAAGCCGCTGTGGTTAGTCAGTGTTATGCGTCTATCCT
The DNA here is from genome assembly GCA_029253965.1 of Gammaproteobacteria bacterium. Classification (GTDB taxonomy): domain Bacteria; phylum Pseudomonadota; class Gammaproteobacteria; order UBA4575; family UBA4575; genus UBA4575. The sequence goes on along the minus strand of JAQWYM010000010.1, from coordinate 4,502 downwards.
TGGGCGACATTAGTGCTGAAATAGAGCCGGCAACAGATCCTGACCTAGGCAGCGTACTGCAGATCACTAATCAGCGCGGGCATTTAGACTTGGTCGGTGATGTGCAACTAACGCCCGAGTTGAGCTATGAGAGCCAATTCACACTCATGCCCAATGAGAATACTAATCGCTCAGTTAGGCGCATCCTGCGTTATCTGCGAGGATATAAGAAGGGTGCTGGGGTGCAGTTATCATTCGATGGCCAGTTGCATCCTATTGCAGACTAAACCTGATCGGGATGCTGTATTCAAACTCTGTTGCTGTATCACGAATCTCGAGTGGAACAGGCGGGAAAGGGCTTGCGCGTTGAATCATAGTCAGTGCTTCTTTGTTCAGCGATTGGTACACCGCAGGGCTGAGTAGCTGATGACTGATTAGCTGACCCTGTGCTGTAATCACAAACCCAAGTGTGACATCACCCTCCTGAGCACGACGTCTCGCACTGGCTGGATAACGCTTATGCTTATTCAACCAGAGTGATAATTCACGTAAATAAGCATTTCTAATAGCTTCTATTTGTGAGGCTGATTGACTTGATTGAGCAGCAGCAGAGGCTGACTGTGCTACCTTTTCTTCTGTTTCTTCTGTTTTCTCTTTTTCTAGGGCTTCAGCTTTAACCGCATCACTCTTAGGCTTAGGCACAAGTCTGGCTTTAACTCGGGCTTTCTTCACAGTGGGCAGTTTCTTTGCAACGACTTTTTGTATCGCTTTCTTTTCAACAGGCTTTGCTGCCACGGTCTTTTTTGTTGGCACAACAACAGGAAGCGGGTGACTTACTGGCGCATGAATTTTACTCAAGCTGAGGATGATGGATTGTTCCTGCCCCTGTTGCTTGATACTGACTTGCTTAGGCTCTGTCTGTGGTAGCAGGATAAGGAGAAGTGAACTCGCTAATAGAAGTGCACAGAGCCAGTGCCTGTAGCCGACTGATCGGCTGAGTGTATAGACTGGCAGAATGGAAGCTTGTTTTTTATGCATCATTAACCAGAGTTACAATGCGAACTTCTGTAATACCGACTTCTGCTAGTGCCTCTAGCAAGACAATGACAACATCAGCAGCCGCCTCACTATCCGCTTTTAAACGTATTATATTTTTGCCATTAATGGGCGCTAGCTTTGCGGCATAATCCAAGAGCTCTTGTTGTGAAATAAGCCTGTCTTTATAGGCAAACTGCCCTTCAGCATTGAGGAAGAATGTAGCCACTTCTTTCTCTTCATCGGTTGCAGCATTGGCATAGGGTGAATTCACCAGAAATGGTTCTGGGCTTTTAAAAGAGCCGGCTAATAGAAAGAAAATTAAGAGCAAGAAAACAATATTAATTAACGGCAGCAGGGTTTCAAAATAAAGCACTTTCTTCTCTGTTTTAATCTGCATTAGTGCTACTAACCTCATGTTTTGCCAACGAGACATTATCAGTCGCTATGGTTTTTAGTTTTTCAAGCAGCGTTATCAGTTGTTGAAGTGCTACGCCCTCTTCTGCGCCTAAGATAATTTGATGTTTAGCATCTGTAGCAATATGAACTTGCAGTGTCTGTAGCAGTTTTTCTAGAGCGATAGTTTGTTTATTTAGACTGATACGCTTGGCAGAGTGCAGTACGACAAAACTAATCGTTGGCTGATTCTGCGTCACAGTCACTGCTTGGCTAATTTCTAAAGGGAGTTCTCGCCATTGACTAAAACTCGAGACCAACATAAAGAAAATAAGCAGAATAAAAACAACGTCAATCAGTGGCGTTAGATTGACTCGTATTTTAGATTTTTTACTCGGTAGTAGCATGCGATAGAGTTCTTAAGCTAAAGTTTAGCCGCGCCTAAGAGCGGTAAGCACTCGCTGTAAAGACTCGAGTAATACTGTCTTCCATTTCAGCCTTATACTTTTCAGCAATACCCTCTAAATAATTCAGCAGGATAATACTCGGTATGGCCACGGCGAGACCAGCCGCTGTGGTTAAAAGCGCAACCCAGATACCTCCTGAAAGAATCGAAGGATCAACTGCTGAACCCGCAGACTCGAGTTGTTGGAAAGCATCAATCATACCGATAACCGTGCCGAAAAGACCAAGTAAGGGACTCAAGGTAGCAATCACTTCAAGGATGCGTAAATACTGACGAGAATGCTGCAGCTCGATACTCGCTAGGCGGATAGTTTCTTCTCTAGCCAGTTCAACATTATGAGAGGATTGACGCAGTAGTTGCATGGCATGCCTAACAATCTTGGCAATCGGCTTATCAATATTATGTAGTCTATCTCTAGCCTCTGACTCTTTGCCTTGGCGCCAGTCATCTAGGGCTGATTCCAACGCTGTATTGTGTATAACGCCAATGCAACTGAACTGCCATACTTTTAGCAGCACTGTAGCAATGCCGATAATAGACATCAGCAATAAGATGATAAGAACGGGGCCTCCGGCATCAAAGAGGTCTTGAATATCGGCAGAAATACCGAGTAAATTAAACGCTTTATCCATGAACATAGACTCTAAATAGATGAGAATATGCGGATTCTACCTCAGCAGCCAACAATAGGCACTGCGTCATCCTGACGCATCTCATGAGACAGCATGTATTTAGGGATTAATCTTAGAGCAGACTCCAAATAAGCAGGTAAAGAGGCGATCCTCACTATTACTTAGACTATAAATAATAGCGAGGCTGCTCTTAAAGAATAATATCTTAGACTTTATAGGACGACGAAGTTGTGCTCGTTTAGTAGATCTAAGGTTACGTCAGTGGTAGTAGAGCCGACACCCGTTAATATGATGGTTTGATCTGCGGCATTGAAAGCATTAGAGCCATCTTTATCAATCTTAATGGTGACATCACCACCATCTATATTACCTCCAGTAACTTCCACGAAGTCAGATAGAGTGTCACTACCTGAATAAGTCAGTAAATCACTTAGATCAATAACATCGCTATTAGCACCTATACCAAAATCAACAATCGTATCAGTACTCGCAGGCGCAATATCACTCCATGAGTTATAGATAAAGGTATCGTTACCACCACGCCCATAAACTACTTCATTGAGTATTGACATGTTAATTTCATCATCCCCATTTGTAGCAAAGACAATCATCTCCTGGATAGCATTATCGTAATTAAGAGTATTCGTTTCATAAACGACCGTATCGTTCGCACCCATTAATACACTTAATATAGAACCATTACTGTCGAGCTGTGTGTCATTAATTGTCAACTGATTAGCGTTAGATCCATTATCCATATTAATCAAGTCAATACTAAGTATATCAACTGAGGTTGTATCCAGATTTGAGGTCGCATCAAGTTCTATAATATTGAACCCACCGATACCATCTATTGCAGTCACTGTTGTTTCAGCAGCATAGGTGAAGGTATTGTTACTACTGCTGCCATACAAAGTCTGAGGTGACGTTGGCAAATCCCCAACCTCATCAGCATAAACTAAGAATTGATTAATTCTTCCAGAAACAACTCTATTGAGATCAGCATGTGTATACCCCATAAACATCCAAGACTCGCCTAATTGAAGCGGTAGATGATACAAATCACTATCATGAGCCACATTTTCCCCATCGATAAATATAGCCTGTACTGCATCAACGTAATTTTTTACTGCAGTACCTGTTGAGTTATTATTAGAATTTGCCGTAAAGACTAAATCTTGAACCGTGTCTGGACTTTGAACATTGTCTACAGTAAGTCGACCATATCTGTAATAACGATTATCTTTTAATGCATCCCAGTAAGTCCTACCATCAGTATATGGAGCAGTTGGAGCAATTCGATTTACCTCATTATTATCATCACCTAAGTTAAACAGTAAACCAGAGCTAGATTTAGCATATTGATAAGTCATATAGACTTCTAGACTTCTAGATTTAAGATGATCACCAATATCCTTTGTTCGCATCCAACTGCCAGTTGTGTCATTAACACCAGCAACGCTCCCAGATAAGTCGTAAGCACCATTGTAGTTTACGTTTAATGCATCAGATTCATTGAAGACAATAGCTGCAGAACCATCTGACATGGTTAACACTGCACCATTATGAACGATGGTGCCTTGCTTAATAGCTTCGCTTTGCTCAAGATCTCTGCCCAGACCACTCTGGTCATACCACGTCACAACATGCCCAGAAGCACCATTGACTGCAGCACCCGTATCGTTATCATTTACAAACTTTAGTAGCGCTTGAGTATCCAAATTACCATATTTATTAAAGCCAATATCTAGTTCTTGGTCATCGCTTGAACGTCTCACTCGGAATGCATAACCTACTAAATTAGGATTGATATCAGTGAGACTATACTCAGCACTCATTGTTGAGACATCAACCTCTGCTATCTGACCAATTGCTGTCGATTTAGAGATAACACCACCTGTTGCATCACTCAATTCAACAACTATTTTTTCATTAACTTCCTTCCAATAATCGCCATTAATAGTGAAGTTAATCTCTTTAAATCTTTCACCTAC
>JAQWYM010000077.1 GCA_029253965.1 Gammaproteobacteria bacterium | reverse complement strand
GCGTCAAAACTAGCACTAAGCCCTTGATTAATCAACTGCTTATATCTCCTCTGCGCGCGTTCTTCACAACTCGCATCCAAAAAGATCTTAAAACTGGCTTGAGTGAAAACCACTGTCCCCATATCTCGGCCATCGGCAACCAAACCAGGTGCCCGTTGAAAGCTGTGCTGTAACGCCAAAAGTTGCGCCCTAACTGGCGCTAGACTGGCGATTTTAGACGCCATTAACGAACAATCCTCAGTCCGTAAGAGGCTTTCAACATTACTACCCGCAACAAAAGTGGCATAGCCCTCACTGGCTGGGAACTCTAAATTTAAGCCTGCAGCAAGCTGGGTCAAACGTATTTCATCGTCGGCTGACACCCCTTTTGCCAGAGCATCGACTGCTAATGCCCGATAAACCGCACCACTATCGAGGTAATGTAGGGCAAAATGTTGTGCTAAATTTTTCGATAAGCTGCCCTTACCAACACCCGCAGGTCCATCGATGGTAATCGTTAACGGCTTAAGATCACTCATCAACTTTTATACTCAGGCCAGCGTCTGTCGCTAGACGGACAAAATCAGGGAATGAGGTGGCGACATTGGCACAATCCAGAATCTCGATGTCTTCCTCTGCGGCCAGTGAAGCCACCGTAAAGGCCATCGCAATGCGGTGATCACTGCCACTATCAATACAGCCACCCCCAATCTGACCACCGACAATAGACAGGCCATCTGCAAATTCTTCATGCGCTATGCCTAAGGTCTGTAAACCTTTTGCAACCTGGGCAATACGGTCACTTTCCTTAACGCGTAATTCTGCGGCCTCTGTAATCCGTGTTACGCCATTAGCGCAGGCGGCAGCAATACAAATAATAGGAAACTCATCAATCGCTGAAGGCACTAATTCGGTGGGCACATCAATGCCCTGTAACTGACTAGCACGAGCTACGATGGTCGCCACAGGCTCACCATCAACCACCTCTTGATCACGAATCTCAATGTCTGCATTCATCGCCAATAAGATATCTATCACACCGGTGCGCGTTGGATTTAAACCGACATTAGGCAAGACCACCTCACCGCTCTTAGCAATGCAGGCTGCGACAATAAAAAAGGCCGCTGAAGAAATATCGGCTGGCACCTGTAATGTCCGACCCTGCCAACTATGTCCACCGCTGAGACTGATACGATTACCCTGCTTTTTAATGGGGTAATCAAAAGCCTGTAACATGCGCTCGGTGTGATCTCGCGTTGCCTTTGGCTCAATCACTGTCGTCTCACCTTGGGCGTATAAACCGGCAAGCAGAATCGCTGATTTAACCTGCGCGCTAGCTACTGGCAAGGCATACTCTATACCTTGTAACTGCTTGACGGGTCGCACCTCTAGCGGTGGAGATCCATCTGCAGCAGTGCTGACATCAGCACCCATCAGCGTTAATGGATCACAGACACGGCGCATCGGACGTGTCATTAATGAATGGTCACCGCGCAGACAGCTAGCAAATGATTGTCCGGCCAACAAACCGCTTAACAAGCGAATAGACGTACCCGAATTACCGATATCAAGATCAGTAAGCGGTGCTTTCAAACCATGCTTACCAACACCTTGCACTAAGACGTCACCATTATCTAAGCGCTGGCTTTGAACACCCATGGCAGCAAAGGCATTGAGTGTGGCAAGACAGTCCTCGCCTTCCAGAAAGCCTTGGATGCGTGACTCGCCTTCAGCAATAGCCGCAAACATTACGGCACGATGTGAAATTGATTTATCGCCAGGCACTTTAAAGTTACCGGCAAATTCACGTCTAGGTGTGACTACAAACTTCAAACTGTTACTTCCTTTGAGAATGAATGAGAGCGATTCAACTGCCCTGCTGTTAGTTATAGGACTGAAGGATAATGCGCCGCATTTAACTATAAAAATTAAACGCAATAAATGACAAATTATCGTGTTGCTGCAACGACCTAGCCTGGGTACTGATCACGCGCCATCTTCGCCACATGAAACATAGCTTCTAAGGCGTCACCATCAGCTTTTTCTAAATTTAATTTTAGCTCGCCGAGCTGCACCTCAAAAAGATTAATCGCACGTAATAAGGCATCTTGGTTAGCCAAACAGATGCCACTCCAGAGTGCTGGATCACTGGATGCAATCCGTGAGAAATCAGCAAAACCACCGGCTGCATAACGAAAAATCTCTTCGCCATCATGTTTTTGTGTCAAACAGCGCACTAAAGAGAAGGCTAAGGCATGCGGTAGGTGGCTGGTCGCCGCTAAAATCTCATCATGGTCACGGGGTGATAGTTCTTCTACTTCTGCTCCTGCTTGCTGCCATAACTGGCTAACAATAGCGGTGCTCTTACTACGTGTTTTTTCTGTGGGTGTGAGGATAACTCTACGCCCTTGGAATAGATCACTTAATGCTGCGGCTAGCCCGCTTTGTTCACGACCGGCAATCGGATGCCCTGGCACAAAACAACCACTTTGTTCTGGACTTAAAACACTGGCCAAATCATTCAAGACACTTTGTTTCGTACTACCCACATCAGTAATAGCCAGACAGTGTTGAAACCATGGTTTTATCGCTACGAACACAGAGCGCATTGCTGAAACGGGAACAGCGACTACGGCCACTTGAGGAATATCACTGAGCTCAGTAACCGAGCTGTAGCCCTCATCGATCAGTCCTGAGCTTTTTGCTGAGCGCAGAGTTTCACTATCACGATCAATCGCAATTAATTTTAATTCCGGATTTTTGCTGCGCAGAGCGGCTGCTAGAGAACCACCTATCAAGCCCAAACCGATAATACATAGGCACTCTATTTTTACTGACATAGCTGTCTAGTCCTAACGCAAAGCCTGTGGATATGAACCTAATACTTTGACCAGATCGGCGTTCCCAGACAATGCTGCCAAGGCATTTGCTAGTTGCTGATCACTGACGTGGCCTTGTAGGTCTAAAAAGAAAACATATTCCCAATTGGTACCCCGTGATGGCCGTGACTCGATACGAGACAGGCTCACTTTATTATCTGCCAGTGTCGCCAGCATCTGCGCTAGGGAACCCGGCTTATTCGGAGCACTCACCATTAAACTCGTTTTATCGATGCCTGAAGCCTCGACACCTTTGCGCCCTAAGACTAGGAAACGTGTTGTGTTTTCCGTTAGGTCTTCAATATTCTGCGCCTGACTATGCAGCTCGTATTGCACTCCAGCAGCAGCACTGGCAATAGCAGCACTATGCTTTTCTTCAACCACGAGTAAGGCACCTTGCGCATTGCTCGCAACCACCTGCTGTGAGGCCTGAGGCAAATTAGCCTGCAACCATTTACGACATTGCGCCAGTGCTTGTTGATGTCCATAGACAACCTTGACCGACTCCAAGGCCGAGTGCTCTTGGGTCAACAAACAATGATGAATCTTCAGCTCCACCTCACCAATGATTTGCAGCGGTGAATTAATAAAGTTATCTAGAGTACGACTAACACTACCCTCGCTAGAGTTTTCTACTGGGACGACACCATAATCGACCAAACTAGTCTCGACAGCATGGAATACCTCATCAATAGAGTCTTGCGCTAGGGTCGCGACAGCATGCCCAAAATGCTTGCTAGCCGCTTCTTCCGTAAAAGTACCCTTAGGCCCAAGGAAGGCTATATTTAAGGGTTTTTCCAGCGCTAGGCAGGCAGAGACTAATTCACGAAATAGACGCACAGCAACCTCATCACTGAAAGGCCCTGAGTTCATTTCGGCTATACGTCGTAGCACCTGAGCTTCACGATCTGGACGATAAAACTCAACATTCTCGTCTTCTGCACGTTTAATCTCACCGACATCATGCGCACACTGTGCTCGTGCTGAAATCAAACCGAGGATCTGTTCATCTAAGGCGTCTATACGGTCACGTAACTTTTTTAAATCTTTACTCATCTGAAATTAACTTAAAGAGATGCCGCCATTGGCCTCGTTTAAACTCGGTCAATAACCCATCTAATAGCAAGTATCTTGCTCGAAAAATGAATGCTTTCTGTACTCCTTATAAGTATATCAGCAAATCTTTCTGACTGTTCCCTATGTGGCTGCAACTCTTTCTAAAATAAGCGCTTTCTGACAGCCTATTAACAGCTATTACTGCACAGAAAAACGTGGCCGTGCTAGATTAGCGCTATGCAAACCACGATAAGCCATCAAATCTTTGAACGCAGCCTCAGGCGAAGCAATCATGTTGCCTTGCGCCAGCAGCAGCAATGCCTCAGCTATGCCGAGCTAGAACAGCGTGTTGACCATTATGCTGCCGGCTTACGCCAGCTCAATCTGCAGCCGGGAGAGCATATTGCAGTGCATGCTAATAAGAGCATCGATACAGTCTGCGCAGTGCTTGCCTGCCTACTCTGCAGACTCACCGTAGTGCCTTTTAATCCGCTCTTAAAACCCGCTCAGATTGAGCATATTTTGCTTGATGCAGACATTACAGTACTGATCAGTAATCTCGCTGGGCTCAAGCAAATTCAGTCACGCCTAGGACATTGCCATGCCTTAAAGCGAGTTATCCTAACTGAGGACATGCCACAGTCTAGGCCGCTATCAAATAATCAGAAGCTACTAACATGGAGTGATTTAGCATCCACTGCGGTCATAGATGAACCCTTGCCAGCAGAGACAAATGCTCTCGATCCTAAGTCGATCGCGATGATTTTATACACCTCTGGCAGCACTGGTGCACCGAAGGGTGTGATGCTCAGCCAGAGCAATCTATGCGTCGGCTCAGCAGTGGTGAAGGACTATCTAACGTTAGCTGATAGCGATCGCATTCTCGCTTTATTACCCCTGAGTTTTGATTATGGTTTAAATCAAATCCTTAGTGGTCTACTTGCTGGTGCTGAAGTTGTACTGATGGATTATTTGTTACCGCATGATGTCCTAGTCACCTTAGAAAAACGTGCTATCACAGTGTTAGCAGGGGTTCCTTCACTCTGGAATCCAATGGCTAAACTTGAATGGCCAACAGCGGTTAAGCAACAACTACGGATTATCACCAACTCTGGAGGGGCCTTACCTGAAACCACTCTAACCCAGCTAGAGAAACACCTAGGCAGCAACAAAATTGTGCTGATGTATGGGCTCACTGAAGCCTTTCGTGCCAGTTACTTACCTACTGCAGAATTTAGTCGGCGACGCGGATCCATCGGCCGAGCCATCCCACAAACCGAGTTATTTGTTGTCAATACTCAAGGTCAAGCCTGCAGCACAGGCGAAGTAGGCGAGTTAGTTCAGGCAGGCGCGCTGGTTTCACTAGGTTACTGGAACCAAGCCGAAGCCACTGCTGCTGTCTTTAAGCCTTTACCTCTGTGGGCACAGAAGAGTCAAAATGACACACAGCTAGCAGTTTGGTCAGGCGATCAAGTACGCCAGGATAAAGACGGTTATCTCTATTTTATAGGCCGTAACGACAACATGATTAAGAGCTCAGGTTATCGTATTAGTCCAGATGAAATCGAATCATTAGCCTGCGCTCATCATGCCGTTGATCTGGCCTGTGCACTCGGCATTGAAGATGCCGTGCGCGGCCAAAGCATCATACTCTACATACAGACAGCAGCAGACAGTGAGCTTAATAAAGACCTTGAGAGTGAACTCAAACGTTGCCTGCCTAATTACATGCAGCCGAAACAAATCATACGATTACAGCAATTCCCAATGACCAGCAATGCTAAGATAGATCGTAATCAATTACAGCGCATTTTTTTGCAATAGCATTAAGAACACGACATTAAAATTGTGGCATGAATAAACCAAAGCATATCGACCCCTTAGTCTACTTTTCGCAACACGAAAACTGTCTTGCTATCGCAGCACAGACGCCTATAGAACTGGATCAATTCGAGCGCCCTTTTTATGTTTATTCAAAGCAGCGTATAAAACAAAAACTAGTGGCTTTACGTGCCACTATGCCAGCCAGTATCCAGCTACATTACGCGGTAAAAGCTAACCCAATGGCCGATCTAGTCGCTTGGTTAAGCCCACATTGTGACGGTTTAGATGTTGCCTCAGGCGGCGAATTGCAAAACGTATTAAACCTTGGCATAGCTGGAGAAAACATCAGCTTTGCCGGCCCAGGCAAATCACTCGATGAATTAAAATTAGCCATCGAATCAGATTGCACTCTGAATATCGAGTCAGAGACCGAATTAAAGCGTGTTATTGATCTCAGCCAACATCTCAAAAAAACAGCGCATGTTGCACTCAGACTGAACCCCGATTTTGAGCTTAAGAGCTCTGGTATGCAGATGGCTGGTGGTGCTAAGCCGTTTGGGGTTGATGCTGAAACAGCCTTACCGATACTAGAAAAAATACTCGCCTCAGGATTGAACTTCCGTGGCATCCAGATCTACGCTGGCTCACAAAACCTTTCTGCCAATGCAATCAATGAAGCGATGACGCAAACCTTTGCACTGGGAGCTCAATTAAGCCAAGAGCTTGGCCAGCCATTACCCTGCTTTAATGTTGGCGGTGGTTTTGGTGTGCCTTACTTTGCTGGCCAAGAAGAATTAGATCTCGCTGCTGTCGGACAACACCTGCATACGCTGATGCAAGACTATGCATCAGTTTTTGCAGAAACCGATATTATTTTAGAGTTGGGCCGTTATCTAGTTGCCGATGCGGGCGTCTATCTCTGCAAGATCACCGATAAAAAAATCTCACGTGGCGAGACTTTTCTAATTGCTAATGGTGGCCTGCACCATAGTCTTGCTGCGAGTGGCAATTTTGGTCAGGTTATCCGCAAAAACTATCCTGTGTTGATTGCAAATAAACTGCAGGCCACTGATAACAGTGACCTTGAGAAAGTCACCATCGTTGGTCCGTTGTGTACGCCATTAGATATTTTGGCAAAACATATTATTCTGCCGAAGGCGGATATTGGTGATTATGTTGCGGTATTTCAAACCGGTGCCTATGGCTATTCGGCCAGTCCTAAAGACTTTTTAGGTCATCCAGCCGCTCATGAGATTCTACTCTAAGGCCGTAGATTGGGTGTTCAGAGGCGTTTTATGAGGGCTCTACTCGGGCATTGATATGCGTCTGTAATGACGCCACGGTTGCAAACACCTCTGCATCCAGATCATCATCTTCAAATTGAATATTAAATCGACTCTCCAGCGCTGTAATTAGGCCAACGATACCGATTGAATCAAGCTCTGGGAGTGCTCCTAAAAGGGCATCTTCTGCCTGCATTGCACGCACATCGATAGTACAGCCCAAACTCTCTGCCACCACGTCCAAAACCTGTGCCACTGTTACCATTACTATTTATCCAATGAAGTCTTTCGAATTGCCAACTGCGCCTAACTTGAAACCGGGGCAGCAGTAAAATCAAACCCGCTAGCATTATTCAGTAACAAAATAGCGCGCCATTCTACCCTGAAATTCCTTACAGCGGCTAGCGACAACGAAAGATGCCCCATAAAAGAGTCGAATTCAGTGTTTGACATCACTTCAGTGCAACGTGACTATAACTCATGAAAATTCTAGTTACTGGCTCAGCCGGATTTATTGGTAATGCACTCAGCTTATGTCTGTTGCAACGAGGTGATGAAGTGATTGGGGTTGATAACCTTAATGACTACTATTCACCACGCTTAAAACAAGCTCGACTTGCGAGAATTCAAGACTATCCTTCGTATCAGCACCATCAGATAGCCCTCGAAGATCGTGATGCCATCAATCATTTATTCGAGCAGGAACGTCCCGATCGCGTCGTCAATTTAGCCGCACAGGCCGGTGTGCGTTATTCAATAGAAAACCCACACGCTTATATTGACTCTAATATCGTCGGCTTCATGAATATTTTAGAAGCCTGTCGTCATTATCCAGTAGAGCATCTGGTCTTTGCCTCCAGTAGCTCAGTTTATGGCAGTAACAGTAAACTCCCCTTCAGTGTTAATGACAGCGTCGATCACCCACTCAGCCTGTATGCTGCAAGCAAGAAAACCAATGAATTAATGGCTCATACCTATGCCCATTTGTTTGATGTGGCTTCAACCGGACTGAGATTTTTTACCGTCTATGGCCCTTGGGGTCGACCTGATATGGCGCTGTTTAAGTTCACTCAAAAGATTTTGGCGGGTGAAGCTATCGACGTCTATAACTACGGTAAACACCAGCGTGATTTCACTTACATCGACGACATTATTGAAGGTCTGCTGCGCGTATTGGATCAGGCGCCTGAGGCAAATCCAAGCTATAATAGCGCAGTTGCACAAGCCAGTCGTAGTCACGCACCCTATCGTATTTATAACATTGGCAACCAACAGCCGACCGAGCTGATTCGCTATATTGAAGTCTTAGAAGATTGTCTGGGTAAAAAGTCAAAACGAAACTTATTGCCAATGCAGGCAGGTGATGTGCTCGATACGCATGCGGATGTGACGGACCTAATCGCTGATTTTTCTTACCAGCCAGAGACACCGATTGAGCTCGGCATCGAGAATTTTGTGCGCTGGTATCGTCAGTATTATCAGGTTTAGAGTGCCGCAATCATCTCGGCTAAGGATTCAACTGCGGATAATGTAGTGCCGTTATACATGCTCGCACGGACACCCCCATGATGACGATGCCCTGCCAAACCGAGCAGTCCCTGCATCTCAGCCTCAGCTAAAAACTGTTGTAATCGCTTTTCGCCGGCAATATCAAAACACACATTAATTGACGATCGCAGCTCCGACGAAACCTTATTACTGGTTAGTGGTTGCTCATCAATCGCCTTATATAGCAGTGATGAGCGCTCATTAGCTGCCGCTAGCATCGGTGCTAAACCGCCCTGAGCTTTTAACCATTGCAGCATTTGTAACACACAATAAACGGCAAAAACTGGGCTGGTGTTCACAATTGATTGCTGCTCGGCATGAATATCGTAGCGCAGCATATAAGGAGTTTGCTCTGTGGCTTGCTGCAGTAAGTCTTGACGCACAATAACAAGGGTGACACCGGCAATACCCAGTGTTTTCTGCGCCCCGGCATAGACTAAATCATAGCGTTCAAAATCAATTGCTCGCATTAATAAGCAGGACGTCATATCGGCCACTACAGGGACATTGGCATCACTGATATCAGCTATTTGAATGCCCTCAATGGTTTCATTCGGAGTCATATGAATATAAGCACTATCCGCTGTAATCTGCCAATCAGCGCGTTCACTAGGCATTACATCAGCATCTACAGACTTAGCTTCACTGACTGCCGAGAGTCGCTGCACACGTCCATATTTTTCTGCAAACTCAGCCGCACGACGAGACCAATGGCCACTATCGACATAGGTCATCAGCGACTTATTAGACAGTAAATTTAGTGGGATGGCATCAAACTGGGCGGTCGCGCCAGCCTGCATGAAGAGAATCTCGAAGTGATCAGGAATGGCGTAAAGAGAACGCAGTAATTGACGTGCTTGTTCAATAATGATGGCAAACTCAGGAGAGCGATGGCCAAGTTCAAGAATAGACAGACCGCTGTTGCCATACTCTGCAATATCCAGCTGAATTTGTTGCTTAACGCTGTCCGGCAAAGCTGCCGGACCTGCTGCAAAATAATGTTGACGCTGAGCCATAAGCTATCCTAAAAGGTAAGCTCAGTCTGCAACTCTGTGCAGACCGCTAGTGAATCGTTGGCTCGCCATTATCTGTTGTATCGTCATCGACTGAGTCATTATCAGCATTTTCTGCTGTATCAACTGAAATATCGGCTACACCCTCTAGCGTTTGCACGGCCTCAATCTCTGTCATCTGTTCATCTTCACCTAGGCGAATCAAGGTCACACCTTGCGTGTTACGCCCCATAGACGAGATCTCATGTACTGCCGTGCGCACCAAAGTACCACGGTTAGTAATCAACATCGCTTGGTCATCTTCAGCCACCATCACGGCACCGATGACACCACCATTGCGGTCTGTTGTTTGCACTGCAATCACACCCTGACCACCGCGTTTTTGCTGCGGGAAATCGTGCATTGGCGTACGCTTACCAAAACCGTTCGCGGTTCCAATCAAGACCTGATGCGTTTCATCATTCTTCTCGACAACCATGACTGAAATGACTTCATGGGCTTCATCGATGCGCATACCACGCACACCGGTTGCAGTTCGTCCCATTGGACGTACGTCTTGCTCGGCAAAACGGATCGACTTACCGGTGCTCGCAACTAAGATCACATCATATTCACCGGTGGTTATTTCAACACCAATGAGATGATCACCATCACGAAGGTCCAAAGCGATAATGCCGCTGGAGCGTGGCCGTGAGAAGTCTTCTAATGGCGTCTTCTTCACCACACCTTGACTGGTTGCCATGAAGACAAATGCCTCCTGCGTGAAATCTTTCACTGGCAAGATGGCATTAATGCGCTCATCGTCTTGCAGTGGCAGTAGGTTGACGATAGGTTTGCCTCGCGAAGTTCTGCCCGCCTGAGGTAACTCGTAAACCTTCATCCAATAAACTTTACCTAAGCTCGAGAAGCATAGAATTGTGTCATGTGTATTAGCGACAAATAGATTATCAACAAAATCTTCATCCTTAACTGAGGTTGCCGCCTTACCACGACCACCACGATGCTGTGCTTGATAGACATCCAATGGCTGTGACTTTGCGTAGCCCGCATGAGAGAGGGTAACAACGACATCTTCTTCTTGAATTAAGTCTTCTAGGCTGAGATCAACTCGCGCTGAACTAATTTCAGTGCGGCGCTCATCACCAAAGTTTTCTTTTATCTCGGCGAGTTCATCTTGAATGACCTTCATCAAGGTCTCAGGGCTAGAGAGAATCAACAATAAACCTTCGATCAAACTGACTAAATCAGCATAATCACTAACAATTTTATCTTGTTCTAAGCCCGTTAATCGATGCAGACGCAAATCAAGGATTGCCTGTGCCTGTACTTCAGATAGGAAGTACTGACCATCATGTAAACCCATCTCATCTGGCGTGTTTTCCGGACGAGAAGCACCCGCACCTGCGCGCTCTAACATATCGGTGACAGCACCAGGCTGCCAGGCTGTTTGCAGTAAGGCTGCTCGCGCTTCTGCAGGATTTGTTGAAGCCTTAATCATTGCAATCACTTCATCAATATTCGCTAGCGCTACCGCCTGCCCCTCTAAAACATGGGCTTTTTCACGTGCTTTGCGTAGCTCGAATATAGTTCGGCGAGTGACCACATCACGACGATGTCGTAAGAACGCCTGCAGAATCTGACGCAGTGTCAGTAGACGTGGCTGACCATCAACCAAGGCCACCATATTAATACCAAACACATTTTGCATCTGTGTTTGCTTGTAAAGGTTGTTGAGGATGACTTCACTGACTTCACCACGGCGTAGCTCAATAACAACGCGAATACCGTCCTTATCAGACTCATCACGCAGCTCGGTAATGCCCTCAATCTTCTTGTCTTTAACTAACTCAGCAATCTTCTCAAGTAGGCGTGCTTTATTAACTTGATAAGGCAACTCAGTAACAACAATCTTTTCCTTAGAGCTCTTTTCATCAACTTCGATATGACTGCGCGAGCGGATGTGAACACGGCCACGGCCTGTTTCGTAGGCTTCGTGTATCCCTTGGCGACCATTAATAATAGCGGCTGTTGGAAAATCTGGCCCCGGCATGATCTCAATCAACTCAGCAACGGTAATATCGGGTTGCTCAATCATTGCCTGACAGGCATTAATAACTTCAGTGAGGTTGTGTGGCGGAATATTCGTCGCCATACCCACAGCGATACCAGAGGAACCGTTAACCAGGAGATTAGGCACACGCGAGGGCATAACCGAAGGTTCATGCTCGGATTCATCGTAGTTAGCGTTGAAATCAACCGTTTCTTTTTCGAGATCTGCTAAAACTTGATGCGCGATCTTAGCCATACGCACTTCGGTATAACGCATCGCAGCAGGTGCATCGCCGTCAACAGAACCAAAGTTACCTTGGCCATCAACTAGCGGGTATCGCATTGAGAAATCCTGCGCCATACGAACGATCGTGTCATACACCGCAGTATCACCATGCGGGTGATATTTACCAATCACGTCACCAACCACACGGGCAGACTTTTTATAGGCTTTGTTCCAGTCGTTACCCAAAACATGCATCGCGAATAAAGCGCGTCGATGGACTGGCTTTAAGCCATCACGAACGTCGGGTAAAGCACGGCCGACAATGACACTCATTGCGTAGTCCAAATAGGAACGACGCATCTCGTCTTCTAGATTTACACTTATAATCTCTTTAGCTACTGAAGCCATTGATTTTGCTCAGGTTTTTTATTGCTCATATAGTCCGAAAAGTATACCACAAATTTGCCCATTCCGGTGCTTTTCAAGACAAAAAATCAAGCGCTAGTCAGCTGCTTTCCCAGCCTTCTAATGATGGCTATAAACGAGCCTTCAACTACGCCATCAAGGCTTCAATTTTAGCCCGATTAGGCGCCTCAATAACGCCGCGATTAGTCACCAGAACATCGATGAAATTTGCTGGAGTAACATCAAACACAGGGTTCCATGCCGACACCTCAGGTGCTGCAAAAGCGGCCCCCTGTAATTCTGTCAGCTCACTGTCTGCACGCTCTTCAATTTCAATATCAGCGCCGCTTGGGGTCATCATGTCTATCGTGCTATGCGGGGCGACCACCATAAACTTCTTGCCGTGATACCTCGCCAAAACAGCCAGTGCATAAGTACCAATCTTATTCGCCACATCACCATTGGCAGCAACACGATCAGCACCGACAATGACCCATTCAATAGCGTTCTGCTGCATCACGCTCGCTGCGGCCGAGTCAACAATCAACTGTGTCGTTATCCCCTCTTGCTGCAGCTCCCATGCGGTCAGGCGTGCCCCCTGAAACCAGGGCCGCGTCTCATTAGCATAAACAGAGGAGAGCTTGCCCAATGCATGCGCTGAACGAATCACACCCAGCGCCGTACCATAGCCAGCAGTCGCCAAGGCACCGGCATTACAATGCGTCATCACCGCCGAACCCTTCTCTATATAAGCAGCGCCTAATTCACCCATGCGTTGATTAGCCACAATATCGGCCTGCTGCATCTCTATCGCGGCCTGCTCTAAGCTGCTCACCAGATCAGATGAAATGCACTGCTGAAGAACCTTGCGCATAGCCGCCAAGGCCCACGCTAGATTGACTGCTGTCGGACGCGCCAAGGCGATGTGATCAATATCCGCTGCAATCAGGCGCTTAATCACTTCTATTTCTGAATTCTCACTGTTGGCTAGGCTATGTTGCTGTGCCGATAAAACCACGGCATAGGCCGCTGTAATGCCTATTGCTGGAGCACCACGCACTACCATATTTTGAATCGCAGCAAAGGCTTGTTGTGGCGTTTCAATCTTTAGAAAATCAACTGTCAGCGGCAGGTAACGCTGATCCAGCAAAAACAAACAGTGTTCTCGCCATTCAATGGCACGGTTGGGTAATGATGGCTGCATCTCTAATTTCCTTGGTTTTATCTCTATGATTTATCAATAACTGTGCAACATACTCTGCGCTATCAGTGCTGTTGCTTGCTGGCAGGCCCCATGCAGGGTAAGTTGCGCTTATGCGATCTATCCAAACATTACTCTCTGCCGGCACGGTAATCCCCGTCGACCCACAAGATTCCATTCTAATTGATCATTCAATAGCGATTGATCAAGGCCGTATTGTTGACCTGTTGCCAACCACAGAGGCTTTAGAGCAATACCAAGCCAACCAACATATTGAATATAACGAGCATATCCTAATGCCGGGGCTAATAAACGGCCATAGTCATGCCGCGATGTCCCTACTTAAGGGCCTCGGTAGTGACCTACCGTTACAGCGCTGGTTAAACGAGAGTATCTGGCCCACTGAGAGTCGCTGGGTCGATGCTCAGTTTGTGCATGATGGCAGTGAACTGGCTATTGCTGAGATGCTGCGTGGTGGCATTACCTGCTTTAACGACATGTATTTCTTCCCAGAAGCAACCGCGAGAGCGGCCTCGGCGATTGGCATGCGCAGTGTCGTTGGGATGATTATTATTGAGTTTCCAAGTGCCTATGCGAGTACGGTCGATGAGTACTTTGCCAAGGGCCTCGACTTGTTTGATCAATATAAGACTGACCCACTAGTGAATGTCGTATTTGCCCCTCATGCTCCTTACACCGTTAGCGATGACAGCCTAAAAAAACTCAACAGCTATGCCAATGAGTTAGACCTCGCCGTGCATATGCATATTCATGAAACAGCCAGTGAAATAGAAGACAGTATTAAGGAACATGGCAAACGTCCTATCGCCAGATTACAAGAACTAGGGCTGATTAATCCCAATCTACTTGCGGTGCACATGACACAGCTAACTGCAGAAGAAATCAGCCTTGTTGCTGAAGCTGGCGTCACTGTCGTGCATTGCCCTGAATCCAATCTAAAACTGGCCAGTGGCTTTTGCCCTGTAAACGAACTTTTGAAAAATGGCTGCAGCGTTATACTAGGTACCGATGGCAGTGCTAGCAACGATGACCTCGATCTATTCTCAGAAATGCGTACTGCGGCCTTATTAGCTAAGGGCGTTAGTGGAGATGCTGCGGCCTTTAATGCGCGACTCGCGGTGCGTGCTGCGACCTTAGATGCAGCCACTGCACTGGGTTTAGGCGATGAAATTGGCTCTTTAGAAAAAGGTAAGGCGGCTGACATTATTGCAATCGATTGCAGCAGCTTAGAGGCACAACCTATTTATGATGCTTACAGTCATCTACTTTACGCCGTAGACCGTGCTCAAGTAGAAGATGTTTTTGTTGCTGGCCGACAATTATTACGCAAACGCAGCCTAACCACGGTGAGTGAAGACGAGATCATCACCAAGACCCACAGCTGGCGTCAGCGCATTCAACCCTAGATACCCTAGCGCAGTCATTACGGCATGCACTAGGCATGAGGATCTTATGGAAAACTTTGATAAAGAAGAGCTAGACAAGTTTGATGACCTTGCCGCCCGTTGGTGGGACAAAGACAGTGAATTCAAACCACTGCATGACATCAATCCACTGCGCCTAAACTATATTGATGAGAAAGCCGGACTCAATGGCAAAAAGGTTGTTGATATTGGTTGTGGTGGCGGCATTCTCAGCGAGAGCATGGCTCTACGTGGTGCCACGGTTAAAGGCATCGATTTAGCCACAGCGGGCTTATCAGTAGCCAAGCTGCATGCACAACAAACAACGGCTAATGTCGAATATGAAAAGATTTCAGCGGAGGCCTTGGCCGAACTTGAGCCAGCCAGCTATGACGTTGTCACCTGCTTAGAAATGTTAGAACACGTTCCACAGCCGGATAAAATTATACAGGCCTGTGCAACCTTGGTTAAGCCTGGTGGCGACCTCTTCTTCTCTACTATTAATCGTAATCCAAAATCTTATTTATTCGCTATTGTTGGTGCTGAGTACGTCCTCAACCTACTGCCCAAGGGCACACATGAATATGCCAAGTTCATTAAACCGGCAGAGCTCGATGACTGGATTCGTACCACAGGCTTAGCTAACCAAGATCTAATCGGTATGAGCTATAACCCACTCAGTGGTAAGTACTGGCTAGGCAAAGACGTTAGCGTGAACTATATGATGCATGCCAAGCGGCCAGTTTAAGCAGACACCATGAATAATGCAGCCAGTGATTCACTGCTCCCAGTAGAGGCCGTTTTATTTGATTTAGATGGCACACTACTGGATACCGCCGACGACCTTGTCAACGCTCTAGATGCGCTCTTGGCCACACTTGGACGCCCCCCTGCTGATCGCCAGATTGCACGCAGCCAAGTCTCACAGGGCAGCTTTGCCCTGACCCGTCTAGGCTTTCCTGAGGTCATTGATAGTGCTGAGTTTGAACGTCTAAGATTACAATTTCTTGATCACTATAACGCTGCTATCTGTGTCGATACCGTGGCTTATGCCGGTATAAGAAGCATTCTAGAATGGCTTGAAGCCAGTAATATTCCTTGGGGAGTGGTGACCAACAAACCGGGCTGGTTAACCGCACAAGTACTCGCCCAGATGGGGCTGGAGCAGCGTGCTGCCTGTGTTGTCAGTGGTGACACCCTGCCGCTACGTAAGCCCCATCCGGAACCTTTATTACTAGCCTGCCAACAGATTCAACGGCAACCGCAGCATTGCCTCTATGTGGGTGATGATCCGCGCGACATCCATGCCGGTAATGCAGCAGGCATGTATACTGCAGTGGCAGCCTATGGTTATGTTGACCCACAGATGGACGTCAACACCTGGGGCGCTGATTTTGTTATTGATCAGCCACTAGCCATACAGCAAATTATCAGTCTCAGCCCGTGTATTTCCAAGGTCAAAAACTAAATTGAATACTCTACTCTTATTAAGTGTTGTCCTCGCCCTACTACTCGGCGCCTTAGCGGCCCATCTTTTTACTCGTAATCGCTATGAGAGCAAGCTCCAAATCCTCTCTGCTGAAAAGCAAACACTAGCGGCTGAGAAGCAAAAACTAGATACAGAACTACAACTGGAACGTGCTCAACTCGCACAAAAACTCGCCTCCATAGAAGAGAGTCGTGAACAGATTCTTGAGAGCTTTAACAGCCTTTCGAAAAAGGCCTTTGAAGCCAACAGTGAATCCTTCCTGCAGTTGGCACAGCAAAAGTTAGGCATCTTTCAAAATCAAGCTGAAGCCAACCTGACCGCCAAAGAGAAATCAATTGAGACCTTACTGAAGCCAATTAATGAGGCCTTACAGAAAACTGAACATCAAATATCGAGTATAGAAAAAGACCGTAAAGAATCTTACGGCGCCTTGTCGGCACAACTCAGACTGGTTAATGAAGCACAACAGGGGCTGCGCTCAGAGACTGAACAACTGGTGCAGGCGCTTCGCCGTCCAGAGGTGCGCGGTCAATGGGGTGAGATGACCTTACGTCGTCTGGCTGAACTTTCTGGCATGGTTAATCACTGTGACTTTGAAGAACAGGCACATACTGAAGTTGAGGGCAGTAATAATATGCGCCCCGACATGGTCGTACGCATGCCGGAACAACGTGACCTCATCGTCGATGCTAAAACCCCCTTAGATGCCTATTTAAGTGCTTCCCAATGCAGTGATGCAAAACAACGCGAAGCGCACTTACAGCATCATGCACGTAAGGTGCGTGAGCGCATGAAGGAACTTGCCAGCAAAGCTTACTGGGCACAGTTCAAACAATCTCCAGATTTTGTCATTCTCTTTATCCCTGGTGAACAATTCCTCACCTCGGCCTTAGACTATGACAGTAAGTTATTAGAAGACGCCTTTGCCAACCGCGTCATCCTTGCGACACCAACAACCTTGGTTGCACTGCTGCGTTCGGTAGCCTATGGCTGGCAACAGGCGGCGATGTCTAAAAATGCAGAAGAAATACGTGACCTCGCAAAAAATCTCTATAAACGACTGCATACCTTTGCTGAACATTTACAAAAAATCGGCAAGAGCTTAGATACTAGTGTTAGCCATTACAACAAGGCGGTTGGCTCATTAGAAAGAAACGTACTCCCGGGTGCACGCAAATTTACCGAGCTTGGTGTACAGGCAAAAGAAGAAATTGCTAACATCCCAACCATTGATGAGCGCACACGTGACATCAATTTACCGAAACTAGAAGAAGATAAATAAAGCATGGATATCGCAAACTACACACCAGCAGCGGATTGCCTAGAAGATCGCATCATCATGATCACAGGAGCCACTCGGGGTATCGGCAAAGCCCTCGCTATGGATGCCGCTAAATATGGTGCCACCGTTTTACTCGTAGCAAAAGACCTAAAGCGCTTAGAAGAAACCTACGATGAGATAGAGGCCTTAGGTAAGGCTCAACCTGCGATGCTTAACATCGACCTTGAAAGTGCAGGTGCGGATGATTATCAAACCGTCGCCAAGTCGGTGCATGAAGAGTATGGACGTATTGATGGCCTAGTTCATAACGCTGCTAGAGTTGGAGGATTAACACCACTAACGCAAACCGATGTCACACTCTGGTCTAAGTTGGTCACACTGCATATCCATGCGCCCTTCTTACTCACTCGCGCCTGCTTACCGCTTTTAAAGAAGAGCGCAGATCCAAGCATTCTGTTTAGCATTGATGAGGCGAGCAAAGCCTATTGGGGCGCTTATGGCGTCAGCAAAGCAGGACAAATGAGCTTCATGAACATCCTTGCTGAAGAGCTTGATGGTGACCAGCAGATCAGAGTCAATGGCATCCATCCCGGCAAGGTACGCACTCACCTGCGCACACATAACTATCCGGGTCTCAACCCTAATGAATTCCCACCGGCGGAAGAAGTGACTAATCCCTACCTATATTTCTTAGGTGCAGAAAGTAAGGCCGTTACTGGACAGCTAGTGCGCCTCTGATGGACAGATAGTTATGCCGTGACATAATCAATGCGCTCACCGAGGTAGATAACCAACTGAGCTTAAATTGAGCGCTTGATTCTCGTTAAAAAATCACCTTACAACCTAATCATAAACTTAGAGCAAGATAGTCGGATAGCGAGCAATAAGCGCTGACTTGAATTGCTGAATCCCCTGCTCTTGCCTATTACCTCGGTCATCACCCAGCACAAGCTCTTCAATGATGGTCGCCGGCGTACCCCCCATAATAATCAGTCTATCGGCCATATAAATAGCCTCATGTAGGTTATGGGTGACAAAGATGACGCTGATAGCCCGCTGCTTTACCTGCTCCAGCAATAGCTCACGTAAGTGTTGTGCGCTGTGCTCATCCAGTGAGACGAAGGGTTCGTCCATGAGTAACAATGGCACCTTAGTATTAAACGCACGTGCCAGAGAGACACGCCTTGCCATGCCTAATGAGATTTGGTTTGGGTATTGATGCCGAATATCTTGTAGACCAAAGTTACTTAATAACTGCTCAAGCTCAGCTTCATCAGTCTGCCTATGGCTGACTAAGCGTATGTTTTCTTCCACACTACGCCACGCCAGTAAGGAAGGGTTTTGAAAGACATAGGCACAGGCAATGTCGTCAGTGTCGCCCTTCTGTAAGAGCCGTTGTCCCTGATAGTCAGTATCTAATCCAGCGATAATATTCAATAGCGTAGTTTTGCCACAGCCTGAGGGCCCAGTGATAGCAACAAACTCATTCTCAGAGACGCTCAGATCAACCTCACCCAACACAGCTTTAGCAGCAGAGGCCAGGCCATGAAAAATCTTCTGGCGCAGCTTCAGCGTTAATCTCACTTTGTTAGCGCCAGCGGTTTGCATGTCTCTCCAAGGGCCTAAGAATAAGCAGTTCAATGGCTTGCATAATCAAGACAAAGGTTAATGCACAGGCAAGAATACCGGCAATATCAAATAACTGAAAATATAGATGCAGTTGAAAGCCTATGCCGTTACTGCGACCTAATAACTCAACCACTAAGACTATTTTCCAGATCAATGAGATGCCAGATCGCGATGAGGCAGCTAAATACGGTAACAGTTGTGGCAGGAGCACATGGCGGAAGGATTTCCATCGACTCAATTC
The DNA here is from genome assembly GCA_029253965.1 of Gammaproteobacteria bacterium. Lineage (GTDB taxonomy): Bacteria > Pseudomonadota > Gammaproteobacteria > UBA4575 > UBA4575 > UBA4575. The sequence goes on along the minus strand of JAQWYM010000077.1, from coordinate 82,325 downwards.
ATATACTTTTGCCATATTCATCAGATTTATATCACGCGCTCTGACACCTTCCCTGATGGTAACAATGACATTAGGGATTTTATTAATAGCCACAGCACCTATTGCCGCGACCTCATTAAGCCCAAGCCACATGTAGGCAAGAATAATCACCACCAACGCTGGGATGTTGAGAAAGAAAACTAGCCATGGATCCAAAAATTGATCAGCATGTTGCAATGACCCCATCACTAGACCGAGCGCAATGCCAATTAGCATGGCAATAACAAAACTTAAAAGTACGCGCCCGAGAGTGACGGAGGTGTGAAATAACAGCGCTTCTTGTTGAATCTCATGTAAGAAGCGCGTGAAAACAATATTAGGCGCTGGCAGTAAGTCAGCACCTAGAAAATATGAACCTATCAGCCACGCAAGAATAATAGATATAATCGATAACAAGGTGGTCATGATAGTTGTTGCTGGCATGGTCTTAAGCGAAAAGAATTAACACTTAAAATTCAACCTCTGGCCAAAAGGTTCCTCGATTGAGAGTTGCTGTCGGCCCCAATAACTTTTCACCTCCCGCTGCAGCCAAAATACTGGTCATGATCGTCGCCGCAGCGCGCTCTTGTTTTGACCAACTCTTGGGGATGCCCGAGCGATAACCATCACGCAGCATGGCAAAGGTTTTTTCATCGCTGACACGCATTAGTTTGCGCAGACTTTCCCATTCCATATCGCTATTTAGTAAGCGTAATCGTGACTTTTCTAATAAAGACTGAAAAGCCATCAGTGAATTTTTACGTTCGTTAGCCCAGTTCTGATCAAACACATAACCGATCATGGGTAGATCAACTTTAAAACCAAGCAATTGGTTTAAGACATTATTTATCGAAACTAACTGGCGATAACCCTTGGCTTCTAAACGCGCGCTGTAATGCCAGAAATTTAGGACAGCATCCAGTCTTTGATTTTCTAACTGGGCATTAATCAATGGTGGCGCACCAAATTTAATTTCTGCTTCTGCAGCGAGATCCAATGCATAGCCTTGCCGACTTAAACTTTGCAATAACAACCAGCTCTTATCAAGGGCGCCACCAGCGATGCCCAAGCGCTTATTTATTAAATCAGAGGGCGCATGGATATCACTATCAGCTGCAACCATCAGGCTGCCTAATGCAGTGGAGTAAGGTATGAAGGTATAAGCCTTTCCCGCATCACGTTGTTTCGATACCCATAACCAATCATTGACAACAACATCAACAGCACCGCCTTGTAGAGCAACTAGAGTTGCTTGCTTGCCACCATAGGGAATAATTTCTAGATTAATACCAGCAACCTTATCCCATTGATTGCGTTTAATGACATCAAGCTCCCAACTCACAGTGCCAAATTTCAAGACACCAATACGAATAGTTTCTTCTGCCTGTAGAGAACCGAATAATGATACAGACAGTCCAATAATAACGATTATATATTTTGCTAGATTCATTTTTTTAAATCTCGTCACATAAGTTACAGATGAGAAATACAGCATCAAATCACAGCCAGCCGATGCCATATGAGGAGTTGGTAGAAACCGATAAATAGTATACTATTTTATCTATTAAAAATAACAACATTAATCGGGTGTAACATGTATTCAATTAAATTCAAAGACAAAGTCATCTTTTCACTTTTCATCTCAGCGCTGTCATTCAACACCTTAGCTTCAGAGATAGCCGCTGGTGAAAAAGTCTTTGTTCGTTGTAAAGCTTGCCATGAAATCACACCTGATAAATCAAAAGTTGGCCCTAGCTTATATGATGTTATTGGACGTAAGGCTGGTTCACTCAGTAGCTTTCCGATGTACACAGATGCCATGAAAAACTCTAATAAGGTCTGGGATGAATCAAGCCTTTCTGAATTTCTAAAAGCACCAATGAAAGTAGTCAAGGGAACAAGAATGATCTTTACTGGCTTGCCATCAGAGCAAGACAGAAGTAATTTAATTGCCTATTTGAAAACGTTACAAGCAAGCGAATAATATTTAGCCCCTACTCATGGTTGTTGGCTACTTAATGCGTAGAAAAGTTTTTTTAGCTGGGTTATAGCTCCAAAAAGAAAGTGTCAGAAAAAAAACTGTCGTGCCAATAACTGATAATAAGGCCACACTATTAAGCTCGCCATAAAGAGCAAAACGAATCAACTCTACAGCCTGTGTAAAAGGATTTAGATAAGCAATATTGTAGAGCACTATGCTCGACTCCTTGAGACGCCATAGTGGGTAAAGTGCTGATGATGTGAAAAACATTGGGAAAATGACAAAGTTCATCACACCAGAGAAGTTTTCTAACTGACGCACTACTGATGATAGGAATAAGCCAATAGCACCGAGCATTAAACCGGATAGCAAGAGTGCTGGTAATATCAGGATGTAACCTAGAAGTGGTGGCCTTACATCCCATAGCCATGCTATCAATAAGAACAGATAGACTTGGAACAAAGAGATAACAGCACTTGATAACAAACGACTACTGAGAAGAAACCAGCGTGGCATAGGACTGGCTAATAAAATCCTCATACTCCCCATCTCACGGTCATAGACCATAGAGAGTGAGTTTTGCATGCCACTAAACAGCAGAATCATTGCTATAAGACCCGGAGTTATATACTCCTCATAAAGCACATAAGTCTCATAGGGTGGAATGATTGAGACACCCAGAATAGAGCGAAAGCCTGCGGCAAAGATAAATAGCCAGACCAACGGTCTAACTAATGCGGCAATAAATCGTCCTTTCTGCTGGATAAAACGCAGATATTCGCGCCAAAGTATGCCGTTGAAGCAAATAAATAAAGCCCCTGTAGCTGTAATCATGTCACTAACACCTCAATAGCTTTACGTATCTTTTCTAAGTCTCTGCTAGCTGCCAGTTCATAAGCCTTACCACGCGATATTATTCTGCCTTTTTTCAAGATGGTGACTGAGTCCTCTGCTTCAACCTCATCAATAAGATGAGTCGTCCATAACACTGCTAATTTCCCCTGCTGACATAAGCTACGAACATGTCGTAATAATAGCTCACGACTAGAGACATCTAGGCCAATGGTCGCCTCATCAAGAATAAGAAGTTTTGGATTGGACATCAGTGCCCTTGCGATCTCTACACGGCGTGCCTGACCACCGCTCAAGCTGCGAACACATGCATCTTTATAGGGTTGCATCTTGACTCGCTCTAACTCTAGGTCTAATGCATGCTGTCTTTGCTTATGACTAAGTCCATAGAGCGTGGCTGAATATTTAAGGTTTTGCTCAACTGTTAAATCAAGGTCTAAAGAGCGTTGCTGGAAGACGACACCTAGCTGCGCTAGTGCACGCTGAGGATTTTTACTGAGATTAAAACCATTGATATGAACCTCACCAGAAGACTGCTGATGTAGGCGTGTAATCAATGAAAACAAGGTGGTCTTGCCAGCCCCATTAGGGCCTAGCAAGATCATAAATTCACCATTTTGTATTTTCAGATCAATGTCTGCTAATGCTTTGATGTTGCCATAATGATGACAGACATCGGTAATATCTAACGCATAAGTTGTCTCAGTCTGTGGTCTATTCCTTTCAGTATTAATCACATTAGTTACGTACAACCACGCCCCAAGGGTAACGACCAACAGTGATTGATTTAAGTACTTTACGTTTATTAACATCGATTATAGAGACATCATTACTAACGCCATTGGTACTATAAAGGCGGCTTTGATCATGATTAAAGGCAAGCTGCCATACGCGTTGCCCTACGAGCAGAAACTTCTCAACTTTGTAGTCAGCGATATTAACGACTGCAATGCGATTGGCTGGCCCCAGTGCAATAAAGGCTGTCTTACCATCATCTGTTAATGCCATCCCAACAGGCTGTATAAATTCAGAGCGTATACCTGGAATCTCAAATGTTAAGGTTTTTAAGATTTCTTGACTCTGACTATCAATAATACTGACTGTGCCACCGACCTCAGATGAGACCCAGACATGTTCGCCAGTGCGATTAAAAACTGCAAAGCGTGGACGTGCATCAACTAAAACATTAGCCACAATTTTGCCTTTCGCAGTATCAATGAAATGAGCCATATTGGTCGTTTCAGAAGTATTCACCAAGGTTTTACCATCTGGGCTAATCGCCATACCTTCAGGCTCAACGCCTACAGGAATTTCATTTTTGATACGTTTCTTAGCGATATCAACCACCGTTACCGTATTATCGTCTTCATTCGAGACATAGAGTAGATCTCCTGCTGGATTTAAGATCATTAGCTCTGGATCAGGTCCTGATGGTAGATGTGCTACGACTTCATATGTGTCCATATCCATCACTTCAATATGATCATCATCACTGGTACATATATAGAGATAACGATTATTCTTACCAATCGCTAAGCCCCTTGGTCGCTGACCAACCTTAACGGTTTTAATCAGTTTCATTGCGTCTGCATCAATAACACTAATGCTGTTATCTTTTTCATTAGAGACGAACACAGTCTCAGCAGAAGACACTGAGAGCATGAGTAAAAGTAAGAGTGACAGTGACAGTGACTGTGATAATATAATTTTCATAGGAACCTCATCATCTATTGGTATTAACTAAGGTGAATACTCACAACTGACCTCTGGCTGATCAAATCCTAAAGTATCAAGTTGTGAGCGTTGGTGGAGAAATTGAGATTGTGGTGAGACTGAGACCAGGGATTTCTCCCAAACCAAAAGAAGTGGTTGTCTAAGCTGAGCATTCCATTTTCTAAAAGTCAGTTTCTGCCCTTTGTAGCCAGCAAGCTTTAGATCATCGCCACGAATATAATCTGCGATAGTTTCATTGTTCGTTGACTGGGTACGCGTTGTCGCTTCACCAATAACACGCATGGCAGCCCAAACAGAATATTCAATCTCAGTCATACGCCGCTTAAAACGTTTCCCAAATCGACTCTGCATTTGCGCAGCCCCCCATACTTCATGCGTATGGTGCCAACTGGTTGCAAATAGCCCCTGTGTTCCAGCGACTACCTGAGGGCGCCATGTGCGATACATTAAGTATTCACCAAACTCACCAACACTGTCAGCAACCATGAGCACGTCGTAATCAACATCCTGTGTAAATACGGGCACATCTGCCTGCGCTGTGCGTCTAGCATCTGGTCCATAGTCCCACGTTTTTTCTGCTACGATATTAGCGCCAAATTTTTTCGCTGATCGTCTTATGGCTGCAGCAAAGCCTTTATCAGCTTGACGTCGACCTATTATCAAAAACCAATCCTGCCAGCGTTTAGAAACTAAAAATTGCGCCAATGCATCAGCTTTCATGCTGTCACTGGCGTTGATATGAAATATATTGGACCGGCATGATTTTGAACGCAGCGTGTCATCTGCGGCACCAACATTATAAAACCAAACAGCATCATTGACCGTCACAGTCGCCAACTGCAATAAATTCTCAGCAGGCAAATCAACAATGAAGTGACGTATACCCTTGTCATAAAGCAATTGAAATGAACTTAAGGGATCGTCTTCGGGATTGAGAATAATTGATTGAGAAACAAACTTCTGCTCAAGAAATATGGCAGTGCCATTATTATCGATGACTCCCTGCTGCAAACCTAAGACACCCTCATCATTTGCATGTCGATCTAAATTTGAAAGCTTCGGTAAATGCTCACGAATTTGTTTAATGAATGCGACCTCAATAACTGCTGCAGTATCAGCAAGCACAACACTCGAATGAGTTGATAACATCAGGGAGACTAAATATAAAATGATCAATACAATGCTATAGCAATTTTTTAACGAGGCTATCACTATCACTCACAATAAAGGCTGCTAAGAGAATAAACACTCTATGCTAAAAAGTTATTTATTGCTATTATTAATTTTAGCATTTAAATTAGAAGATACAATATCCAAGCATTCACTATGTTACAAAACCTAATAGAATTGATGCAAACGAAACGAAGCCATGCCCTTACTCCATCGGCTGACTTACACCTGTGTCATACCGTTTTGTTACAGTGGTTACTATTAATCTCGCTATTAATTTATGCTACTTATATCGCATCACAATACAATGTCTTCAGCCTATTACTTGAACATGATCCAACCTATATCTCGAGCTTAATACTTATCACGTTTCTGGTTTCCAGCAGTTATTGTGGCTATCAAGCAATTTACTTATCGCATGAAATTAATTTAGGCCTAAAATTGATCGATGCACTTTTATCAGGTGATAGAGTAACTGCAATCTCACACCAAGGGATAGTTAGTGAATACCGGAATCATCATGGTCATAGTGAAATCCCATCATTAACTTCAATCAATTCAGAATCTTTATCAGCATTATTGGAACAAAAAACAAGCAGGCACCATGAAGCTGCTTGGTTTACGGTTAACTTATTACTCAAATTAGGCTTATTAGGAACAGTGGTTGGCTTCATTCTCATGATAAATGCCTTAACCGAAGTGAAGACTATTGAATACTCAGACATTAAAGACTTAATCAGTAATATGGCACTTGGCATGGGGATAGCCTTAACGACGACGGTTGTCGGTCTAGTAACCAGTATATTGTTAGGCGTTCAATGCCTGTTCTTGGATAGAGCAGCAAACTTTATACTCTGCCTAGCACCACAGTCGATTTTAGCCAGAGGACAAGCAGGTGCCACTTAAGCGAGCCGTTAATCATTTTCAACAAGACCCTTTTACGGACTTGCTCTTTAATGTACTGATTGCCTTCACCTTACTCTTGTACCTAATTGTAGCTTTTGTAAATAAACCTGCAGAAAGTGGCATTATCGATCCCAAGGCGGAATTCATCATCACCATAAAATGGCCTGATAATAGCCCTGATGACATTGATCTATGGGTTAAAAACTCAGCTGGAGAGATAATTTGGTTTCGTAATACAGAAGCTGGCTTTATGCATCTAGACCGTGATGATAGAGGATTATCTAATGACACTATGGTCATTGATGGCAAGGAACGCATAAACCCATTAAATCAAGAGGTGGTGACATTACGCCAATTCATTCCAGGTGAATATATAGTAAACCTTCATTATTATAAATCTAACAGTAATGAGGCCGTTGATACCGAGGTTCGTGTTGTAAAGACAAACCCACGCCTACAAGTTGTGTTTTATGACACCATACAATTAGAAAAAGAAGGTAGTGAAAAAACGGCTATACGTTTCACAGTCACTGAGGACGGCGATGTTCTTGCTTTAAATTCTATAGCCAAATCTCTCGTTTTGTCGGAACAAAGCCATGAATAATCTGATTTTTTTAATCGGCCTCTCTTATGTGGTCGTTGTCGCTCTACTTATAGCTGTCTTTATCTATTCGAAAGCTCCTATATGGGCAAAGTTTAGTTTACTGGCTATCTCAGGCGCCATGTTCACGCTGCACTCATCTACATTAATCAATCTATTAGGATGGCCTGTAAATCAAGAATTACCCGCTAAGTTCGTTATTTTATCCTCACATGTCAACGAACCTATAAAGAGCGAGCAATATTCAGGGAAGATATATTTATGGTTAACCGAGATAGAGGGTACTGAACCACAGAGGAGACCAAGAGCTTATACCTTAGAATATTCGAAAACGCTGCATAGCCAAATAGAGCAGACGAATAAACGAAGAAAAAAAGGCATTGTACAACTCGGAGAAGCTTCATTAATTGATAATAAAATTGCAAAAACCTCATCATTAACAACAGCTAATGCTACGCAATTAATCTCTATTTATGATTTGCCTGATCCAGCACTACCCGAAAAATAGTGATGAATTTTAAGAAAAAATTATTATCAGGAAGCGCCATCGATTCGATAAGCGTCACCATAAAATACCACCTATGTTTTTGGCTATTACTACTCTTATCTGCCTGTGATCAGGACAAATCGAATCAGAGCTATTTTCCATTAAATAATAATTCGCAGTATATCTATGAGACGACGACGACGACTCCATTGGCTAAAGAAAATAATCAATATTCAGTGAAGAATCTGGGACAAAAGCTGCTTGATGATAAATTACTATTTGTTCGTCAAACCAGTCTAGGCACTGAATACTATTTTAATGAAGATAAAGCATCCGGTGACATCATAAGAATAGCTAAGCGTACCAGCGCTGAACTCAAACCAGTTTATGACATTGCCCATCGTTATGTGCTTAAGCAGCCATTAATTACAGGCACAGAGTGGCTGGTGCCGGCTAGAGCCTATCTCATGGGTAGGCCTTTCCCCACAGAGTATGAGCTTAAAGATACATTACGCTTTGATATGCAGTATCAAATAATAAGCACCACTGAATCTATCAAAGTACCTGCCGGTACTTATGAAAACTGTCTGCATATTCGTGGATATGCCAGTTTTAAAATGGGTCGCCTTTTGACTGTGATACAAGACCACGTAGAGGTTACAACGGATGAATGGTATGCCAAAGGCATTGGCCTTGTTAAATTGCATAGGAAAGAATCGGTTGATTCTAAGTATGCATATGGTGGAGATTATGAGATGCAGTTAAGCGTTCTTAAATAACTTAGCAGGCAGAATTATGGCAAAAAAGTCAGCCCTTATCTTTTTAATGATGTTTGTTAACTTAAGTATGAGTTATGCAGATAACGCAGAAGATTGGCCATGTATACAACGATATACTCCAGAACTATCGCCCACTGTTGTTTGGGGATTAGAAGCAGGCATTAGTCCTATAGAGCTTGATCAAAAAACACTGAAACAGGTGATAAGGCTGAGTACAAATTTACGCAAAGATATTTTATTGGTAGAAAGTACTATTGCTGAATATCTTCGAAGCAGACAACATATACCTGAGATACATAACCACCTTTTTTATGAAATCTTTGAGAAAATTCAATCAAAGAGAAAAAAAGTATTAGGTGGGATCTTTCGATACAGCGCAAAACAACAGAAATTAGCACTTCGCATTGATAAGCAACGAAAGTTAATAGATCAGGAACAAAGCAAAGAAGATATAAACACCACAGAACTAGAAGATCTTGAGAACAGGCAAATGTGGGATTCAAGAGCATTTAGAGAGCGTAAACAGCAACTAAGCTATCTCTGTGAGAAACCAGTTAATTTGGAGCAGCGACTATATTTTGTTGCAAAGGCTTTAAAACAGCATCAAGAGTAACTAGAGCAAAAAGTGCAATAGATATCATTGCGGACATTTCAACCGAATTAAGCGCTGTTGTACTCTATGCAGGCCAAGCTCTTCGATTGACTGTCTTCTATCATGTAACCACTTAATTTGAAACTGATAAGCCTTTGCTTCACGCAGTTTCCAGGTCAAGCACTCAGACGACATCTCATCCAGTCCATATTTATACTGCACATAATGCACTAGCTCATGCAGTAATATACTTTGATCATGAATGCTATTTTGGAAATCGAGAGTGTGATCTAGATAAATCGAGACACCAGGTGGTGTCCAGCCACGCACCTCATCACAGCCACTAATACAGGCCATTTGTATCAATTGATTACTTGATACAAGGTGCACCTGTGGAGGGTCTATATCTTCATTAATTCCATACTCAGATTGTAACGTGAGTAATAATGAGAGGATAAATTCATTTAAATTCATATCATCTATGTAGTACCGGTTATTTTCAGTTCATCACATCAGAGATAGAGATAGACTGAGAACTAAAGAACTAAAGAACTAAAGAACTAAAAATGTTATATACAAAATTGTGAATAAACAATCATCAGATCTATTCGAAAAAGTATCGATGACACATACATTTATGTGTATTTCATCATTTAGAATCTCGCCGGAGATAACATTGAAACCGTGAATGTCACAATATTCGCATTCAGATAAATCATCTTACCTTTAAAATTGTGACCCAATCAATGAACTCATTGGCAAGGATATCATTTGATTCAACTGAATCACTTTGTAAGCAGGAAGTCGAATATTAATTACACTTTGATAAGAAAGCATCTATCTCATCTTTATTAAAAAGCGATGAAATTCATCTATCGGGGGGGAAGTAGAAACATCGATGAAAAATTGAGTGTTTTTTATGATTAATTTCCTAATTAATAATATTGGAAACAAGCTATGCATTAAATCAACATAATATTATGATGCAGAGTTTGTCACGAGTAATTTCTTCTTACCATTTAACACAAGCCTGCCGTAAAAAATCATGAAAAAACAAGTCTTCATAATGCCTGTTAACCTGATTCCAAGGAAATCGAATCCTTTCAATTTTATAAAGTCATCGGTGTAAAAGAGATTAAACCACTCAGTAGAAGCTGGATTAGTATCAACGACATATCGATGTATGAGCTGATATACATCGTTACCAACAGATGTAGTTGAAGGAACATAATATATATCCAATTCAGTTCAGGGTTTATAATTTATTATTTATGAATTAGCATCAAATATATTTTTTACTTCTTTATGAAAAACTTTAATATCATCAATGCTTACTACCTTCCTATCAACGAATTAAAAGAAAATAAATTGACTTCCTTTGGGCTTAATCTCCTATAATCATATTTCATTGAAATAATGAGTTATTCCCATATGATCAAATAAACCCATGTCTCTCAATTTACGAATTGCCTAATAACATTTAACCTGATCGAAGAAACTGCGGACTTGATGATTTAGTAGCCAAGAAAAAACGTCCGTAGTAGTTAATAGCACTGAGAATACCGATTTTTATGAATAAAAGTGCAATAAAATATTATAGAAATAAGATAAATATTCATTAGCCACATATATAACTTGTTATCCTGGAAGAATAAATATTTATATTAGTGTTAAGCCCATCTGCATTTTGACTTAAGAACAGATGGGGTATAAATCGAAGTATAAGGTTCAAATCCCCCATGTGATTTACTAGTGATTAGGCCATGATGAACCAGGTGATTTAGAATCAGTCGCCCATTTATAACAACCACCATAGGAATTACCTTTCCCTCCCGAACAACTATCCATTGAATAACATTGGTCGTAGGTGAGTTCACGCCCATAGGCTTCAATAGCTGGAACATAGGTATATTTACCCGTATATGTTTCCATCCAATAACACCTTGATATTGAGGTGGCTTCTTTCAAAACTGTTTGGCCAAGCATGCCAAAATAGTAGCGAGCAACATTGCCCATATTAGTTAGTTCTGCACCAATAGAAGGTAACATTCTGAAGTCAGATGATCTATTTAAGAGTTTAAGTAGTTTTTCATTAACACTTTTGCCTCCAATTAAGTCGAGATCAGTATAACGCTGAGCGGGCAATCCTGTTTTAGAAACAATTACAGGGAGCATAGTTAATAGAGAATGACGGTTTTGTCTATCATTCAAGAGCTTGATATAGTTTTCTTTATCACTAATCAACTGCTCTTTGTCAACTAACAACCATGCGTTATGCCTGTAATCTAATGGTGTATTAAATAAAATATCATTATGTCCATTATGAAATGAATTCACTACCATATTCTTTAGTGGAAAAACTCTAAAAAACACACCCAATTGATCAGCAATCTTGTCTCTTTCAGGGCCAGATTTAGTGTTATAAAGCTGTTCTTGAGCAGACCTAATTTTTTCATATGCAATCATTAAGGTTGGATATTCTGTTTCAAATAAAAGTGAATCATCTTTGCTTTTATTAACAAATGCATGAGTATTAGATGGAGCATCACTTAATGTGTGAAAACTAGTATTATTCGTATTTCGAACGTGACCAGATGAATAATCCGGCCTGGCAAGAGCATCTTTCGTTTTATTCAACAATTGATGATCTGTTATCAATTGAGTATGTGTTTTTAACGAATCAGATAAAAGTGGAATGACTTTATTCGCAGTTTCTAATGTAGGATAGGGTCCAAAATATGGATGTGCATACATTAAGTAATTATCTGAAATCTCAGTACTTCCATCCATAAGATCGAGAGCCTTTCCCATCATTATAGTTGGCGTCCGATTAAAGTAGGGGTATTTAATTTGATCTTTGAAAAGGAGCTTAAGAGCATATAAGTCAGAAGTTAATACTTCAACATAATTGCGTCTACTTGTAATTTTCGAAAATGGCGCAGGTTTATTTTTGTAATGTTTCTTCACTTCAGGTGAGCCATTTTTAACTAGACTTTTTCCGAGACTTTTTATCAAACCCCATGACCACCACATTTGTTTCGAATCAGGTGACCAGTCTCGTGTGCTGAATTTACGCTGGACATAATCAGTAACGGACTTGGTTGTATTAGCATCAATATCACTATACTTCATATAGTTATCGAAATTATTAGAATAGAGGTTAACTAAAGTAATATACCAAGAAACATACTTATTACTTGCAACATCAATTGGTTTAAGATCAACAATAGATTTATTTAAATCATCTTCATTAGGAAAGGCTTTACCACTGATAAAATGTGGTAAATAGTTTTCAATTTTTTCACTCATTATCGCTTCTAATGATTCATCAGATTTTGATTTAATCATGGCATTATAAGGACCCCTTAGACGTATATCAGCATCAGTTACAAAATGATAATATGTGTGATAACCCTTTCTCACTTTGCTACAAGGTTTCCGATAAGTACCACAGAAATTATCAGCTGGTGTATATTTAGAAACATACTTGCCTTTTTTGTTTGGGGTATATTGCCTATAGTTATCAGTGAACTCATCCCAAGCAGAAGAAAAATAGCGCTTTTCTAAAGTTGAATGAACCGTCTTAACGAATTCAGATTTATAGAACTCTTTCCAATCAGATTTTACTTTATCAGTCATCTCAGACATGACTTTAATTTTTGCTGCGGCGAGTCTATCAGCAGCGCTTTTTATTGCCAGTTTCTTTCTGATAATGTAAGCCTTATCCATGTCATCTGCTTCAGAGCTCGACATAAAATCTAATAAATTTCTCATATAAGGATTATACATCTCATGATTTAAGCAGTTTAAATACAACTTCATATCCTCAAACTCTGTCGTACTTTTTTTCACACAGAGCCCAATAGAAGTTCTTATTATCTTATTAGAAATAATCGGAGCACGTTCCCTTCCATATCCTTGTCTGTTCTTATTTAGCTCAAATTGTTTCGATTTATACAATTCAAAATCAATACTCTTCAATAACTTATCAAGCAATTTGTTTTCAGCTTTAATCATCGTTAAGTAGCGTTGATTAAAAATAAGAACATTATCTTCTATTATCTTTTTTGCAACCAGTGGCAAGTATTTAGTCGTGAAATTATCTGAATATTTATGCCAATGCGTACGCATTAAATCAACTCTGACTAATCTGTGAACAGAAGTATCAAATGGATGTTTGCTGTGATGAATATTCTCAGTTCTCTTATCAGCAATTTCTCTATCTTTCTTTGCTCGACTCGGCATTAAAAAATTAACGAAAGGAATAATGGAGAGACCCACATAAAGCTTGTCATACCATGTTGAATTAGGGTTATTGAAAACATTAGCCATCCCATCAGCCCAAATGCCAATTGAGAAGACAGCTCCAATTGGACCGGCTAGATCAGAGCTAGCCTCAAGTGCATCTATGCCTATAGCCTCCAACACTTCTTCAGACTCAACAGTTACATTACCAAAACTACTTTTATCTGCTATTAATTCTTCTGCTGATGTAAACAAATCCCCTTCACCCGCTAAGTTTACATTAGGCTTTTCTAATTCGAATGTCTCATTTTCATTAAGCCATTCTTTTGCATCAACATCGTCAATTCTATCAGCCATACTTATATTGTTGTCATTATAAAATTCTTCATCTTGCAATATTTTGCTTTCAGCATTGGATTCACCTATATATCTATCATCTGTTTCGCAGACACTCACTCCCAACGAAAATGCTTCGCCAGTAAATAGGCCTACAATTAACAACGCATTAATGCTTGCTATTAATTTCATTTATTTATCCTGTGTCCTTTATTACTAATTCTTGTTACCAAATTAATTAAAAAATAATAAAATTACTTTTCAATGATCACCTCCTCGAATTTATAACCATTTCCTCATTTTTATTATGTAACATTTGTCACTCATTCAAATTTAATGAAGATCAATAAAAACCTATGACTTTTTCAAACAGGCCCAAATAAAATCATTGTATGTAGTTATACATTCTAACTATACTCTATAGGCAATAGTTTTTTAGGACATAAGTTAATATTATGAACACATAACATGTGATATTAAAAACCTATAGCCTTGTAAATATAACTGAAATCAAGAGGAGCCTTAACACTATGAAAAGTACAAAATCCGCTGTTTTGTTACTAGCTGGAATGGTTACTACATTGACATCATCCCTCGCTACTGCAAATCAAGAATTAGAACGAATGTCATCAGACCCAAAACAATGGGTTATGCCTGCTGGTGATTACTCTAATCAACGCTATTCGAAACTGAAACAAATTAATTCACGCAATGTAAATGAATTAAAAGTGGCTTGGTCATTTTCGACTGGTGTCTTACGTGGTCATGAAGGTGGGCCTCTCATAATTGGTGATGTGATGTATATCCACACACCATTCCCAAACAAGATATTCGCTTTAGACCTCAATGATGATCAACGCATCATCTGGTCTTATGAACCTAAGCAAGACCCATCAACCATCCCTGTGATGTGTTGTGACACAGTCAATCGTGGCCTTTCTTACGGTGATGGCAAAATATTTATGTATCAAGCTGACACCACCTTAATTGCGCTTCACGCAAACACAGGTAAGAAAGCCTGGAGTGTAGCTAATGGTGATATCGCCTTGGGTGAAACAGGTACTGCTGCACCACACGTTATAAAAGACAAAGTATTAGTCGGTATATCAGGTGGTGAATTCGGTGTTCGTGGTTCAATGACAGCTTATGACATCAAGACAGGTAAGCTGGCTTGGCGTGGTTATTCAATGGGCCCTGACTCAGATATTTTAGTCGACCCTAAAAGAACTACTCATCTAGGTAAGGCTGTCGGTAAAAACTCTGGCTTAAACACTTGGAAAGGTGACCAGTGGAAAATTGGTGGTGGTACTGTTTGGGGTTGGTATTCATATGACCCTGATCTAAACCTTGTTTATTACGGCACAGGCAACCCAAGTACATGGAACCCAACTCAACGTCCTGGTGACAATCGCTGGTCTATGACTATCTTTGCACGTGATGTTGATACCGGCATGGCTAAATGGGTTTATCAGATGACTCCTCATGATGAGTGGGATTTTGATGGCATTAACGAGATGATTCTTGCTGATATTAAAGTCAAAGGTAAAAAACGACCTGCTTTAGTTCATTTCGATAGAAATGGATTTGGTTATACCCTTGACCGAAAGACTGGTGAGCTTTTAGTTGCCGAAAAATTCGATCCAGCTGTTAACTGGGCTACTCATGTTGACATGAAGACGGGTCGACCACAGGTAGTTGATCGTTATAGCACTGAGTTTAATGGTGAAGATGTTAGCTCTACTGGTATTTGTCCTGCAGCCCTAGGCTCCAAGGATCAACAACCCGCAGCTTTCTCACCAAAGACTGGTTTGTTTTATGTGCCTACCAACCACGTTTGCATGGATTATGAACCATTCCGTGTAAGTTATACCGCGGGTCAACCGTATGTGGGTGCAACTTTAGCAATGTATCCAGCACCCGGTGGCACACATATGGGTAACTTCATTGCATGGGATGCAGATAAGGGAAAGATCAAATGGTCTATCGATGAACGATTCTCAGTTTGGAGTGGTGCCTTAGCTACTGCTGGAGATATTGTATTCTACGGTACCTTAGAAGGTTATCTAAAAGCAGTTGACGCTAAAACAGGTAAGGAACTTTACCGCTTCAAGACCCCGTCAGGCATCATTGGCAATGTCACCACCTATCAGCATGATGGTAAGCAATATATTGCTGTCCTATCAGGCATTGGTGGCTGGGCTGGCATTGGTATGGCTGCTGGTTTAACAGAAGACTCTGATGGCTTAGGTGCTGTAGGTGGTTATCGCCATTTACAGGAATACACCAACTTAGGTGGCGTACTCACTGTATTTTCACTATAAGAATGTCGCACGCTTTATATCAAGTATCGATATAAGAAATGCACATAGCCTAAAGTGAAGTATGACACTCAAATCATCCCTGGTTTGAGTGTCATTTTTACTCCAATAGCACTTCAATAATTTTTAAACTCTATGAAGCCAGATTAAGACGATCAAGCTAAAGGAACTAAAAATGTCATTTAAATATCCTCAAATTTTTCTCATCTCATTAACAGTCGTTATTGCTCAATTCGTAGTTAGCCCAGTCTATGCTGATGCTGATGAAACCCCATATTCAATCAATGATAAGGGTGAGTTCGACTGGTACACATTCAATGGTTATCGACGCTACCATTCAGAATGTCATGTCTGTCATGGACCCGCAGGTCTTGGCAGCTCATTTGCCCCCAACCTAACCGAGTCTGTGAAAGTCTTAGGTTATGAAGGTTTTTTAGAAACCGTTATTAATGGCAGAACGAATGTGAGTAATACTCAAAATAGAAACATGCCATCCTTTGCAAGCAACATGAATGTCATGTGCTTTGTTGATGACATCTACGCTTATTTAGCCGCAAGATCAGATGGTGTTCTTGATCATAATCGGCCAAAAAAACAAGGCAAACCAGCGGCCGCTAAAGAACGTGATTCGGCTTGCCTACCCTAAAACTGATTAAAACTATTGGTAAGAGATGATGACAAAAACATCCACCCACATTAAAAATCTTGTACTCAGCAGCGCACTTAGCACGCTATTGATATTTAATGGAGTAATGGCACAAAACACAGCAGAAGTGCTAGATCATATTACACTTAGAGTCTGTGCAGACCCGAGTAATCTACCGTTTTCAAATGATGCTGAAGAAGGCTTTGAAAATAAGATCGCTCAATTATTGGCTAAAGACCTTAAAAAAGAGATTTCATATCACTGGTTCCCACAAAGCCAAGGATTTGTTAGATCAACATTGAATGCATATAACTGCGATGTCATTATTGGTATCTCATCAGCACACGGTTTAGCACTGAATACCAATGCTTATTATCGATCAATCTTTTCACTCATCTACGCTGCTGATAGTACGACTTTAATCAATACATTAGATCACCCGACAGTGAAGGCAATGAAACGTATCGGCATCGTTGCAGGCACACCGCCAACCAACTTAATGTTGAATTATGGTCTCATAGACCAGCTCGCCCCCTACCATTTATTTGTCGACACTCGAAGCATATCGATTGGTGAACAAATAATGCAGCATTTGAATGATAAGACACTAACGGCAGCAATTCTTTGGGGCCCAATCGCAGGGTACTACGGCGACAAATATGCACCCTCATTAAGCGTTTCACCTTTGACTCAAGATGATAGTGAGGCAACCAGAATGTCCTACAGCATCACCATGGGAGTAAGACATGGTGAGATCGAATGGAAACGTCGAATAAATCGCTTTATAAAGCAAAATCAAAGCCAGATAAATCAGATATTAGAGGAATACCATGTACCGATGGTCAAACAAATCTAAGATGAGATCACTGCATTACCAAAGCTCAGTGAAGTTATTAGCTTCTGTAACAAAAACTCTCATAATCATAATAGGGCTATTCAGCACTAGCTATGCAGAAATTGCTGAGAATGATTTCAGCGAAGCACAGATGTTATTGCAAGGTACCCCACATTTACAAAACTTAGGCGCGGAATCGACAGAGATTACATATGTTTTGACGCGCAATGGTCCAGACCCTATAAAAGGATCAGTAATAGGTGAAGTCAGCGCTGCAGACGCGGAAACTAAGAGGGATGTTTTCTATGAGTTTCTCTATAACGATGAGGCTAAGCCATTCCCAAAAGTCATTGGTTTTCAATCGAATCCAATCATTATGTTTTTTTTAGAGTGGGACATAGGCGAGACGCTGAATTCAACAACAAATAAACATTCAAAAACTGTACTAAGAAACAAAATTCGTGCCGCCTTATGGAACGATGCAAAAATAGAAGACGTCACAATTACATATGAAAATAAAGTACACGCAGGAAAACGAATTAGTATTTCGCCTTTTAAAGCAAATAAGCGTATTGATGCTGTGAAAAAAAGACAGTATGAGTTCATTGTAAGCAAGGCTGTCCCTGGTGGCTTTAAAAGTTTGATGAGTCATTATGAAGAAGATGGGAAGACAATTAAGACAGAACTAAGTTACACGCGTTAAGACGCTTCTAGCAATCCTTAAGCATCAACCTCTGAGGCAATACGAGTGAGAAAAAAAATAAGAAATAACATCATTACTTTCACCCTCCTTCATCTACTGCTTGTAAGTGCATATGCCAACGACTTCCCAACGCAGTCACGAGCAGAGTTTGTTTTTGCCTGTATGGCTGCCAATGGTCAAAGCCAAGCGTACTTAGCGAAGTGCTCTTGCACTATTGATGAGATTGCTGAGCAAATAAGCTATGCAGAATATGTTGATGCAGAAACGGTGTTACGCATGCGACTAATGCGAGGTGAACGTGCAGCAATATTCACAGAATCAGCTTGGTCTAATGAAATTATTAGCAACTTCAATAGCATCACCTCTGATGCTGAGCTTGAGTGCTTTTAAAGCGCAGTGACGACACCTCAAGCTGTAGCTTTTTTTACTATCAAAAATCTCTTTCTCATCTATATAATAAATTAAATTAATATTGACGTTTTAAAATAAATAGCGCACCATTAATTATCTTATCGTTGGGTAAGATAACAACCTTAGAACTGAAAACTTTTCACATTATGTTATTAGTTCTTTAATTACTTGGAGAGCATTAATGAAGACTTGGAAAACACCATTAGTTTCAGAGATTGCAGTTGGTATGGAAATTAATTGTTATGCTTGCGCAGTTGTAGCATAAAGATACATCCCTCTCTGCGCCGCAGATAGTATATGAAGATAATTATCTTAGGTTCTGCGGCTGGAGGCGGGTTTCCACAATGGAATTGCAACAATCCACTCTGCCAGTCTGCGAGAGACCCTCATAAACCAGACATACTCCCGCGAACACAATCATCTATAGCTGTTAGTGCAAATGGTACTGACTTCTTACTCTGTAATGCTTCACCTGATTTACGTCAGCAAATCAATCAGACAACAGCACTGCATCCAAAGGATGCACTACGAGACAGCCCAATAAGATCCGTCGCCATAAGCAATGGTGATGTTGATCATACAGCTGGCCTACTAAATCTACGTGAGAGCCAGCCATTCACTCTATATGCGACTTCACGCCTACAAAGTATATTCAACAATAACCCTATATTTGGCGTCTTAAACACAACCTTCGTTGTTCGAAAAAGCTTCACATTAAATGAAGAAATAGAGTGTGATGGACATAATAATGAATCATTAGGGCTTAGCATCACTGCATTTGCTGTCCCTGGAAAGGTTGCGCTTTATCTTGAAGATGAAGCCTCCAATAAGAATCTTGGAACCATTACTGAAGACACTATTGGCTTAAAAATAACTGAAATCAGCACGAACAAAACTTTCTTCTATATTCCGGGCTGTGCACGGGTCGACGATCAACTTCAACAACGTTTACGCAGTGCTGAGTTAGTCTTGTTTGATGGCACCCTCTTCCATAATGATGAAATGATAGATATGGGTATTGGTAATAAAACAGGCGCCAGAATGGGGCATACCAATATCACTGGAACTGATGGTTCTCTTGCCGCCTTTAGTCAACTCGGTGTGAAGAGGAAAGTTTATATTCATATCAATAATACTAATCCAATACTTGACCCCCATTCAGAGCAGCGAAAAATTGTTGAGGCAGCAAACTGGGAAGTCAGTCACGATGGTATGGAGATAGAATTATAATGGCAACCGATCAGTCTTCTGAAACACTTGAAATGCGTTTACGCGCCATCGGCAGCAGACGCTATCATGATCAGCATCCATTCCATAAAGATTTACATGCAGGTAATCTAAATAAGCAACAAATTCAAGCATGGGCCCTTAATCGTTACTGTTACCAAGCGGTAATCCCAAAAAAAGACGCCGCAATAATGGCGCGTATCGATGACCCGATGTTACGAACAATATGGCGTCAGCGTGTGATTGATCATGACGGTGATGGCAGTAACAGTGGCGGCATTAATCGCTGGCTTAAACTTACTGACAGTCTTGGCTTAGATCGCGATTATGTGATCTCACAAGAAGGCGCCTTACCTGCGACACAGTTTGCTGTCTCAGCATATCTTAATTTTGTTACAGATAACTCACTTTTAGAGGCTATTGCCTCCTCTCTTACTGAAATGTTTTCACCTCGCATCATCGCTGAACGTGTAAGCGGAATGCTTGCTAATTATGACTTTGTAACAGAAGAAACTATGGCTTATTTCAAACCACGTTTAAGCCAAGCGCCACGAGATGTGGATTTTGCTTTAGCCTACGTTCTTGAGCATGCCGATAGCATTGAAAAACAAGATAAGGTTGCCGCGGCACTCACCTTTAAATGCAATGTGCTTTGGTCACAATTAGATGCTCTTTATGGCGCGTATATTGAGCCGGGCATGATCCCACCTGGATGTTTCACTCCAACACTGACTAAGCCTGCTTAAACCATGATTAAAAGTCATGATACTCAAGTAGAACGCTCACTCATTACAACTCAGTCTATCGTTCGGTTAGGTCAACGCATACGTTTGAACTTTGATAAGACCCGAGACCAATGGATTTTATTAGGCCCTGAAAAAGTTATTTCCTTAGATCCTATTGCTCAGGTCATTATTAGTCGTTGTGATGGTAGTTGTAGTATAGCCACCCTTGTTGAACAGCTTTCTACAGAATACAACGCACACTCTAAAGATATTGAAGAAGATGTACTCCTCTTATTACAAGATCTAGTCGACAAAAGATTTATGCAACTATGAGTATGAATAATCAAGCTACCGATGAAGTTACTATGGCTGAAGAAGCTAAAGCACCACTCGCACTATTACTCGAGTTGACACATCGTTGCCCACTACAATGCCCCTATTGCTCAAACCCATTAAAGCTTGAAAAAGTAGCCTCAGAGCTAAACACTGAGCAATGGATGCAGGTATTGGATCAAGCGGCTGAGATGGGTATATTACAAGTCCATTTCTCAGGCGGTGAGCCGGCCCTCAGAAAAGATCTGGAGACACTTGTTGCCCATGCTGAGAAACTTGGCTTATATAGCAACCTCATCACTTCAGCGGTTAACCTCAGTCAAACACGTATTAACACCCTAGCCGAAATAGGTTTAGGGCATATCCAAGTCAGCATTCAAGACAGTGATGAAAAACTCGCTAACACCATAGGCGGCCATCCTAATGGCTATCAATTAAAACTAGCTGCTGCCAAACATATTCGTGAGGCTGGTATACCCTTAACCATTAATGCCCCTGTTCACCGTCTCAATATTGATCATCTAGAAGCTAGCATACAAATGGCTGTCGATATGGATGCCTCACGTATCGAAGTCGCACATGTTCAATATTATGGTTGGGCTTATTACAACCGAAAGTACTTAATGCCGACCAGAAAACAACTGGATTGGGCTACAGAAGTAATTAAAAAAGCGAGCAAAGCACTTAAAGGCATTCTTTCAATTGATTATGTTGTGCCTGATTATTACGCCAAGATTCCTAAGTCATGCATGAGTGGTTGGGGCCGACAATTCCTCAACATTACACCTTCTGGCCTAGTGTTGCCCTGCCATGCTGCTGAAAGCATTACCAGCCTCAGCTTTGATAGTGTCGTTGATAAACCACTGAATGAAATTTGGAAAAACTCCGAAGCCTTTCAACGCTTCCGTGGTACGGCATGGATGCCTGATACCTGTAAAAAGTGTGATCGACGTGAAATTGACTGGGGTGGCTGCCGTTGTCAGGCCTTTGCCATCACCGGAGATGCCAGCAATATGGATCCCGCCTGCCAGTATTCACCTTTTCATCAGGAGTTACTCGAGTTAGCCACCTGTGATGCGAATAGTACCGATTATAATTTCACCTATCGTCGCATCAATATTTTTAATGAACACTAGTTATATTCGAAATTCAAACCAAACAGAGTCGCTTATGAAAGTTACGTTTATCCTTTTATTATCTATTCTCAGTGTTACTACAGAAAGCTTTGCGCATGGGCCTAGCAGACAAAAAGTTGTTGAGAAAATTGTTATTAATGCCCCTATTGAAAAAGTTTGGGATAGCGTCAAAAATTTCCAAAATATGAACTGGCATCCTGCCGTCATGAGCACGGAAGGTGAAGGTGGTAATAGCATTGGCGCTAAAAGAACCTTAACCCTTGGACCTGGAGCTACCATTGTCGAGTCGCTAGAAAAATACATCCCCGCTCAACATAAGTTTTTCTACCGTATAATAGACGTCGATACCGCTGTTATTCCTATTAACAACTACTCCTCTTGGTTCAAGCTCAATGAAACCAGTGAAGGCCATACTGAAATAACATGGCAGGGTGCCTTTTATCGAGGTTACATGAATAATAACCCACCAGAAAATCTTAACGATAAGGCAGCGATTGCAGCTGTCACAAGCATTTATGTCAGTGGCTTAAGTGAGCTGAAAAAAATACTTGAGGAATGAAGGCATTCATTGCTGGCCTCATCATAGCTAGCAGTTTCAATAGTGTCTTATTGGCTCAACCTTACGCTTTTATCACCAATCAGGGTGATGACACTGTTTCAGTCATTGACACTCACAGTGATGAAGTCATCAAGACTCTCACTGTGGCTTCAGGGCCAGCAGGTGTCGCTGTCAACATTACGGGCAGCACCTGTTTCATCAGCAGCCCTGACGCTGCAACCATCAGCGTTATTGATAGCCAAACATTATCTGTCAGCCATACCTTTACATCGGGTAGTGGGCCACTCGGTATCGCCATAAGCAGCGACGATAAACATCTTTATGTTGTCGATTGGTATGAAGGAATGCTGCGTATCTACAACAGCGAAGATTACCAATTACTTCATGAGATAAAAGTTGGCAAGAGTCCAGCAGGGATTGTTACGCACCCTAATGGTCAATCTCTTTATGTTGCCAACCGCGATGATGACAGCCTCTCTGTCATTGACCTGACAAAATTTAAAGTCGTCAATACGATTAAGCTGGGTCATAAGCCCTTTGGTCTCGCCCTAAGCTACTCTGGAAAATGGTTATTCAGTGCCAATGTTGGCAGTGACTCTGTCAGCGTTATTGATACAGTTACTCTGCATGAGGTCATACAGTTACAAACCGGAAGTAGCCCCTATGCCGTCACCACCAGCATTGATGATAAACACTTAATCGTCTCCAACCAAAAAGATGATTCGATCAGCCTGTTTGACATAGGCAGCTGGCAAGCCAGAGGCCGTATCGCTGTCGGTACCTTCCCCGAAGGACTAAGTGCACACCCTGATGGCAAACGTCTCTATGTCAGCAGCTGGTTTGATAATGAGGTCTATGTTTTAGACACCGTAGAATTTAAATTAATCAAGCGTATTGCTACAGGTAATGGCAGTCGTGCCTTTGGTCGTTTCATCAGATAATCACTAAACCGAATTTTCACCTCTTCTTAGTCATATAAACAACACTCTCAGATATTCATTAAATCAATACATTCAATTCATCTTGAATTACACGGATGACCCGTATTATTATTAATAAATATGATTAATTTATGTTATTAATGTATTGCTTAATTAAATTTGCATTTTGCAATTTGTGGGTTGAAGACAATCAGATGCCCTTAACAATGAATATTTGGAGACACCATTCATGAAAATAACAACACCTAGTAAAAAGTGGTTACAACTGCCGTTGTTGCTTAGCTTTTTAGTCCCGCCAATGACGAGTCATGCTGGTTTAGAGCTTAATGCTGGTGACTGGACGCTGCAGTTCAGTGGCAACATTAATGCTTTTTCAACCAACATCGATTGTAATGCTAAAACAGCAGGCAATACCGTTGCTGGTGGTTTGGCTTGTGGTTCTAATGGCACAGATTACAAAAGTAAGAACGTTCAAACCGGCTTGTTACCAGCATGGTTTAGCTTCAGCGCTAACACCACGAATGATGACGGCTTTTACACCGGCTTAAACATTGGCTTCCAACCGGGTGTCGATACTAATACTGGAATAGGTTCAAACCAAGATGGCGCCTTAGGTAATAACGTCTCAAATTTTCGTCAAGTCTTCGTTGAGTTTGGCAATAAAAGTGCTTGGGGAACACTCAAGTTAGGCCGTGATATTGGCTTATTTGGCTCAGACGCAATCCTGAATGACATGACTCTCTATGGTGTCGGTACGGTGTCTGATTTATCTGCTAGTGGTGGTAACACCACACTAGGTCGTATTGGTGTAGGTTATGTCTATGCTGACTGGAAGGCTCAGATTCAATACCTCTCACCTGACTATAATGGCTTTAGTTTCAACCTAGCCTTAACCGACCCATGGGGTGCTAGTACAATTGCAGGTTCTAGCTTCAGCACAACAGGTGTTACTGGTAGTCAAGAGAAAAATGACTATGGCATGGAAGCAAAGGTTAATTATGCCTTTGATGGTGGTAAGTTATGGGCAGGTTTCATTCGCCAAAAAGTAGAATTTGAAGATGCAACTTTAACTGAAGATGGTTCAACGGCTGCTGGCTATGACATTGGTGCTAAGTATGCTGTTGGCCCTGCTAGCTTTGTCGCTTACTACTACACAGGTGAAGGTATCGGTACCACTGGTTTCCTAGTCGATGCCTTTGATAGTGATGGCAAGGAACGTGATTCTGACGGTTTCTACCTGCAGGGTATGTACACCGTACCTGATCTAGGTACTAACCTGGGTGTTAGTTATGGTGAAAGTAACCTTGATGCTAATAAAGCTGAGAAAGATTCAGACTTAGTTAAGACTAATGAGTCGTTTATTGTTGGCGCCTACCATCCGGTTGGTAATGGTCTAAACCTTGTGGCTGAGTTCACAAAGACCAAGTCTGAAGCACACAGTGGTAATAAAGCTGAGGAAGAGACAATATCGCTAGGTGCGATCCTGTTCTTCTAAGTTGAAAGACTGAATTTCCTCTGCTGAGGAAACTTCAAAGAGCGTGCCCGTATGATCGGACACGCTCTTTTTTTTAGCTCGACTTTTCATTTTAATTACAGCAGCCTATAATAGATTTAATTAATCTAAATATGGCGTCTGATATGTTTCCCTTAAGCTCTTACTATCCATGTAACCTTCTATTATTACTGCTTTTATTCACTAGCTTTGGCGTGCAAGCCAAAGATAATGAAGTGATTTGGTCCGATGAAGAGCAATTTGTTCGTCTTGCCGCTCAAGATCAAGGGCTGAGCAAGCAACGCTATAAAGTGCAGACTGGCATCACAATCACCGCCAATGACCACCCTTCAGCTGTATCAACTGAGACACTCTTTAAGGCCTTACAACATATCTTAGTTGAAGACATGCAGAGCTCACGGTTTTTAATTGCCGGCAAGAACCAGATCGTTAGCGCGCCCTTACTTGGTCGCACCGCAGCTCAACGATTTGCCAAGGCCTTACAGCAAGCCTTCAAGCAGGCGACAGCTAAAGAAGACATCATCTTTAGAATTCACGGCAACAAACAAACCTTAGGCGGTGTCTTAACCACCACCACGGTGAATACCGGTCGTGCATTTTGGCAGGACAACAAACTGCATATTATATTTGCCACCGTCAATCAGCGACACTCGGCAAGATGGCTCTATGGCCATAAGGTTGCCGATAAAAAAGTCCACTCATTCGCTTCACGCCAGCAGATCTTTGAAAACTTTACAGTGAAGTTTACCGCATTAAGCGGCATACAACAGGCGCAAGACAGCCAGGGGAAAAAACGTCCTGATTGGCTTATCATCGACCCCAGCCAACTTGAGTCTGATCTGCAAGCAGTAACGAAACGCCAAGCACTCGAGCAGGTGACAGCTAATTCAGCTGACTCACAGCCAAGCCGTAGTGATGCGCTAGCGGTTAACACTCAGGCCAGCATTAAACAGCAACTCAGTGAGCTCAAAAATCTCTATGACCTTGGGCTAATCAGCGAGATACTCTATAACGCTAAGACGAAAGATATTATTGATAGCTATTATTAAGCTCCTTTTCACTACTGGATCACGCTCATGATAAAGAATGATTTCTACAGCAAAGAGTCAATCGGTGCTGCCTATCACTTTAGTCTCGGTGATTTTCAGCTAAGCCGTGGTGGCTCAATCAAAGATGCGCAGCTCAGCTATAGCCTGCATGGTGAGCTTAACGCAGAGGCAAGTAATGCCATTTTATTCCCCGTCATGTTTTCCGGAACACACAGCAGTTTAAAACAGTACATTGCAGCAGGGCTCGCCTTAGACCCTGAACATTACTGCATCATCGTCCCTGATCAATTAGGTAATGGTGTTTCAAGCTCACCGCATAACACGCCGAGTATTAATGCCATGAGTGATTTTCCTGCCTTGGACATCGCTGATGATGTTGAGGCTCAATATCAACTATGTCAAAGCTTAGGTATTACTGAACTGGCTCTAGTAACGGGCTGGTCAATGGGAGCACAACAAACCTTAGAATGGGCTGTGACCCATCCAGAAATGGTCAAACGTGCGGCACCCATTGCAGGAACAGCCCAATGTACCCCTCATGATGGCTTGTTTATTGATGTCTTCACTCAGGCATTACGCAGCGATCCCCACTGGAATAATGGTAATTATTTGGCCTCCAGTGATGTCAATGAAGGACTCAATAGATTGGCAACCGTCTTCGCGATGATGGGGCTTTCTACTAAGTTTTATAAGCAAGAAACTTGGCGCAACCTAGACTTTAGCTCACTAGAAGAATTTATCAGTAATTTTTGGCAGGCGTGGTTTGCACCGATGGATGCAAATGCCTTATTAGCAATGGCAGACAAATGGAAGCAAGGTAACTGCAGTCGACCCTACCAAAACAACTTAAATACTGCATTGAAACGCATTACAGCAAAAACATCCTATATAGCGTTCTCTGAAGATATGTTTATACCAGTGCAAGACTGTTTGTTTGAGCAAAAACTCATCACCGATAGTGAGTTATTCGTTATAGATAGTCTATGGGGGCATTTTGCAATGATGGGGCTGGATAAATCAGACTTCTCTGAGATCAATACTATTTTAAGCAATTTACTTGAGAGTCCATGTTAAGACAGCTGACGCTGGTTATTTGCTTTATCATGACTCAAGGGGCTTGCAGCCATCTGCAATCTCCAGCTAGCAATAGCTTGGACTACAGCCCAAGCTATCATCGCAGTACAGCCAGTAAAGACTTTGATACGGTTATTGAAGAATTACTCTTTGCTATCAGTAATGAAAATTATAATGTCACATCGATTAATCGCGTCGGTAAAGCCATAGCAGAAAGACACGACATTTCATTTCCAGAATACACCATCATTAACTCATGCAATCTTGAGATTGCGAAACAATTCCTTGATATAAGTCCACGATTTATCAGCGTAATGCCCTGCAGGATAGCGGTGTGGCAGGACGCTAATAAAGTCCATGTGAGCGCTCATTTATTACCAGAAACACTTCAGGACTGCGTGATTTTATGCAAACAAACCAACAACTTACTAAAACGTGTTGTCGACTTCTCAGTATCAGAGGAACTAGGGTTATAAGCCTTTTTCGGGCACATAACTTTGATTATAAATTGAGGGTTTCTGTGAACTCTAGCCCTTTCGAGTCTTGCACATGGGCAATCAGATCACCCGGCTGTTGTGCTGCGAAATAAAACCTAAAGTTGGGATTCTCACTAATAGAGATGCCTGTCTCCGCTGAAAAAATCACGTCATCATTGAAGGTAATCCTTACCTTGCGTACATAATGTGCCGGCTCATAAAGACGAGTCTGCTGATTCATTTGCATACCCGTGACATTGGGATGACTAATCGCAATCTGTAGTTTTTTTGATTGTTGTGGTTCTACTTCAGGACTGACTTTAAATTTCATTTTTCCGATACGTTTAAAAGCAGCCTCAAGATCGGTGCCAACCGGAGCTGAACAACCCCCACTGGCTTTAATAAATCGTTTACTCATATGCAACTTGCCATCACTGGTTTCAGCAATAACGCGCACATTAGAATAACTATTTAAGCGCACTCGCAACGCAAGGTCAGCTTTACCACTCAAAGGTGTGAAATGAAAAATGCCTGCCAGAGGATCAGGGTTATCGTCAATCAACAAGGTCACTGTCTTGATATAAAATGCTTCCGACTGAGCAATCTGTGCATGCAGCTGTATCGGCACAATGGCACCGTTTTCCGCTCTCACAGGACCATCGATCGTCATAATAGACTCGTCCTCAATGATCTCACTAGCCCCAAAATAATCAGACTTCAAATGTGACTGCCAAGCGTCATCGCTTGAAAATGCATTTGAACCGAGCACAAAGCTAACAATAAGCATGAAATGAAGACTGCGCATAATAATCACTCGTTAATCAACAAGAGTTTATTATAACCAGTGAGTGGCGGGCTTAAGCGTTAAATTGATTAGTAATACTTGTTAATCATCTAGTTCTGATTGGCTGAATACCATGTAAACATCACCCACATCTTCACTAATCACTCCCACTCAAGTTCAGCATAAGCACTGATCACATTACGCTTATGGAAGTCATCAAACTGCTGCCAAAGACCACGCTCTGACAATCCCACATGCTCATGAGCCCCTTCTATGTCTCCACCTGCAGCAATCCACTCGCGTGTTTCATCACGTAATACCCTGAGGTAACGCAACAGCCCATGACCAGCCTGCGGCCAAGCCTTATTCACTGCGCCATGCCCTGGAATGACAGTTGTCATCTGTTTATCTTGCAAGTCTTCGAGTTCTGCAATCCAACCGAGAAGGCTGCCATCCAAGGCAGGCACATGTTCCAGGAATAAGAGGTCACCAAGCCACAACACATCATCCTTGGGATCATAAATACTTAAATCAGCAGCGGTATGGGCCGTAGCGTGGGCTGTTAGCTGTAACTTACGATCACCTAAATCAAGCTCGAGGGTGCCACTAACCGCCTTATCTGGAAATATGATTTTAGTATCCTGCGCTGTAGCATATTCAGAAGCACGTAACCGTTGTAGAAAAAAATCGCCGACCAAGGCCAAGCTTTGCGCCAGTTTATGATGACCTATAAATGTCACATCTGCTGCTTGAAAGGCTTTGTTGCCGAGCATATGGTCTGGGTGTGCATGGGTGTTAATCACATAGCAAATAGGTGTGGCAGTAAGCTCACGAATTGTCTCTAACAAGCGAAGACCTTCGTTATAACTTGCTCCAGTATCAATAACAGCAACGCAGCTTGAACCGATTATAAATCCAATATTAGCGATATCTTCCGATTTGAAGATAGGACGATGTTGTCCTTTTCGAACATAGCTACTGGCGGCTACTTTAGTGATCTCATGACGCGTTTCGATTTTCTCAGTAAGCTCATAAGAGACCCCTTGTGTCTTCAACAAGGTGAGAATGATGAGCGCAAGGATCATCAGGAATAAAATATATAAAGTTGGCTTATTCATATATAGATCAGAAAGAAAGGATGACACTTCCCATTAAACTATCAGACTCATTCTTATCTAAGAACAGCCTCTCCCACTCAGTACGGATACCGATGCTTTTACTCAAACTAAAATTCATGCCAAGGCCATAACTAATTCCGTACCCCAGATCATTTGAAGATAGTTCCTTGTCGAACAAATCACCCTTAATAGACCAGCGATTAAGCCCTAACTTACCAAATACATTGACCCATTCAAAAACAGGATAAGACAAGAATGAGTTAATGAATAAAGAATCAATATCTGTGACTAGATGACTCTCATTATTTGTTGCCAGCTCAAAACCACCATATCGCATATAACCAAATTCAGCTGAAAAGAAGGTATTAAACTCATAGCCAGAAAAAAATTTTTGGCTGCTTTCTTTTAGATCACATTGCACTGCACTCTGTTCACAGACATCAAACCGACTCAACTCTGACTCACCGACAGCAAAGCCCAGATAAAAATCAGACCAGAAGTCTTCAGCCGCTTGAGTACTGCCACTCAATAAAATGAAATAGGACAGCAACAGACAAGGTACTGTGTTTTTTTTTCGAAATGACATGATTCCGCCTCCCGCAACAATCAATCACCAGAATTGATTAATTATACGCGTAGTATCTTATTATACAATTAATTAACTGTTAATAATTTGCATTCTCAGACCCTGACTAAAGGATGTCTGCAGTGTCACAAATGTTCAAGCTACAGTAGCTTTTCAGATCGGCGGGTTGATAAATTGCATGTCTAGTATTCCCTATTCAAACAGGCCTAGGTGACTCAGACATGACACTTTATTTTATGACTGAACTATGTTGTCTTGATTAAAAAGAGTACAAGAGACTCGCTGTAATCAAATCAAACCCATCATCACTGCTTTCCTCTACAGCTATCTTTTCCCACTCAGCACGCAAAGCAAAGCCATTTTTCAGATCATACGCAAGACCAATACCTAGAGAGATCTCAGAAACATCTTCATCATTTTTTGCTTTTGCAAAAATACCACCGCTCCCAGTATCTTGCCTGTTAAGTGAATAAATACCCACTTTAGCATTGACACTTATTTTATCTGTAAACGGATAAGAAAACACACCATGTAACATCAATCCGTCAACCTCCCGTTCTCCAGTCCAGCCTGTACTATCTTTCTGTGAGATTTCTCCTAAGCCTACATAGCCTACTTCTGTTGAAAAGTATTTATTAAACTGATAACCCACAAAAAATTTGAAACTTGTATCTTTCCTATCACAGGATGTTGTGTCTTCAAACATTTTACAAAAGCTCTTATCCACTTTGAGTTGCCCTACACCCGCACCGATATAAATTGAGTCACTCCAATGAGCAACCTCATTCGCATGAACAAAACCTTGATTCAATAAAACAGCAACCACAAATCCAAGCATACTTTTCTTGTTAATACGCTTACATACAACTCCCAGTCAAAATTGTAATAATAAAAAAATAATATACATTGTCAATTATATGAAAACAACCTCCCATCCACTTTTTAGACCCTACTGGGCTGCATACCTCTCAAGAAACTTGCGCTAACTCACATCTATCACGCAGACAGCAGGCCTGACAACGTGGTTTGGTCTTACAGGTCTCTTTACCAAATTCGATAATGAGTGCGTGGTAATGCGCATAAGTTTTTACATCCGCTGGAATGGCCTGCTCAAACTGCGATTGCAGCTCTGCATAGGGGGCTTTTTCATTAAGCAAACCTAGCCTAGAGAAGATTCGCCGAGTGTAGGCATCGATGACAAAGACGGGATGATGGAAGGCATAGAGAACAATATCATCGGCTGTCTCTGGGCCGACACCGTTTACTTCGAGTAAACCAGCACGCAGTTTAGCCATGGGCCAGGTTGCCAACACCACCTCCCCACCCTGCTGCAGGTACCAGTCACACAGCGCCAACAGCCTTTTTGTCTTTACGTTGTAATAGCCAGAGGGACGTATCACTTCAGCTAGTAAAGCGACATCACTGGCCAACATGGCTTCTGCGGAGAGTAACTCATGCTGCTTTAACTGCTGGATCGCTTTTTCAACATTGGTCCATGACGTGTTTTGTGTCAAAACAGCACCGACCATAATCTCAAAGGCATCATCTGCTGGCCACCAACTATCGACAGCCAAGGCTTGATCCAGCGTTGAGAAGACCTTTTGAATTTTACTTGCTGGCAGAGATATCTCGCTTCGATTGTTCAATCAAAGATCTTAACAGCTGTACTTCTTTATTTGAGAGTAGACGATGACGTCCCTTGCGAAAATCATCTTCTAATAAAATCGGCCCAAAACGAATACGGATCAGACGTGTTACCTGTAATCCCTGTGACTCAAACATGCGTTTGACCTCATGGTTACGGCCTTCTTGCAACACCACCTGCACCCATTGATTTGTGCCTTTACTACTGCGTGGCTGTACATCAGTAAAGCGTGCAACACCATCTTCTAACTGCACACCATCTCTAAGGTTTTGCAGAATGTCAGGGTATAAGCCACCATGCACGCGAACCAAGTATTCACGATCAACACTGGCTCGTGGATGCATTAAAGCATTAGCTAGATCACCATCATTTGTAAACAGCAGAATACCTGTGGTGGTTAGATCCAAGCGACCTACACTTATCCAACTACCACTATCAGGCTCGGGTAACTTTTCAAAGACTGTCTTACGCCCTTCTGGATCTTTGCGTGAACAGATTTCATCATGTGGCTTATGGTAGAGCAGCACCTGCGTCTCTACTTTGTTATTAAGCTTGATGACACTGCCATCAATTTCAACCTGAGTGAGACCCTCGTCTGTTTGTCCGAGCGCCACTGGCTTGCCTTCTACTTTAATGCGTCCGGCCTTGATCCAACCTTCTATTTCTCGTCGCGAACCAACCCCCATTCGGGCTAGCACCTTATGTAATCGCTCGGCCATAGTCTTTTCTGTGTGTGTGTTACTGCTGGTTAAACTAAGAATTGGCTTAACCGATATCACGGTTAAGCTCTGATTTAATGCTGCGTCTCGCCCGCTGGCGGATCCATTGATTCTAGCTGTTGCTGCTCAGGAATTTCTTCATTAGCGACCAAGATAAGCTCTGACGCTATGTCATCGATATCTTTAATTTCAACTAAATCTGGCAGCTCATTCAAGGACGATAGATTGAAGTAATCGAGCAACTTACGCGTCGTGCCATACATCGCAGGACGACCGGGAACTTCTCTATGTCCAATAATCTTAACCCACTCACGTTCAAGTAAGACTTTAAAAATACTGCTGCTCACAGCAACGCCGCGCACATCTTCAATTTCAGCACGGGTAATGGGTTGTTTATAAACCACTAATGCCAGTGTTTCCATGAATGCACGAGAGTAACGTGGCGCTCGTTCTGGACGCAACTTATCAACCCAAGGCTGCATTTCTTCTCTTGTTTGATAACGAAAACCACTGGCAACCTTCTTTAGTTCATAGCCTCGCCCCGAACACTCTTCTTGCAGCGTTTGCACGATCGCTTTAATCTCATCACGCGTCACTTCACTGACCTCATTAACGAACAGCTTTAATAGCTGATCGACATTTAAAGTCTGTGAAGCTGACATCAGTGTGGCTTCAATAATTTTCTTTTGCTGCTCATTGTCCATGCTCAGCTCCTTCGTCTAGCTGACTAATTGCTGGTTTAACATAGATAGGTGCGTAGATATCGGATTGTACGATCTCAATAACCTGACTCTTAAGCAACTCGAGGATCGCAATAAAACTTACAATAACCCCAGCGCGTCCTTCTTCAACTGAAAATAAACTAACAAACTCAACAAACTCATCCACTGATAAACGACTCAAGACCTCAGTCATGCGCTCACGAATAGACAGGGTTTCACGTTTAACAGAGTGAGCAATTTGCATGTCTGCGCGGCGCAGAACCTCTTGCAAAGCAAAGGCTAAATCCTTCATCTCAACCACTGGCAGCTTCTCTTCACTGACAATCTCCACTTCGTGGATACTTATTTCTTCAAAATCTCGTTCTGAACGCGGCAGATTATCAACGTCTTCAGCTGCTTTTTTATAGCGCTCATATTCTTGTAGACGTCGAATCAACTGTGCCCGCGGGTCTTCTTCGTCAGAGTCCTCAACGGGCCTTGGTAACAGCATGCGTGATTTAATTTCAGCCAGCATGGCTGCCATCACTAAGTACTCAGCCGCCAGCTCTAAGCGCATATTTTCCATCAGACTAATATAGTCTGTGTATTGCTGTGTAATCTTTAATACGGGCAGTGTCAGGATATCTAAATTCTGACGCTTGATCAGATAGAGCAGTAAATCCAACGGCCCTTCAAAAGCATCTAGAAAAACCTCTAAGGCATCCGGCGGAATATAGAGGTCTTGAGGCGGCACACTGATACGTTCACCATGCACAATAGCGAATGGCATTTCATCTTGCGCGGCTTGAGTTGCCTCTGCCTCTGGATTGACTACATTTTCTGTCATGCTTACCGGTAAACTAGACCCATAGATTTACGTACATCTTCCATCGTATCACGAGCAATATCTCGTGCTTGTTCACAGCCATCATTAATAATGCTTTGCACCGTTTTCATATCTCGCTCGTACTCTCGTGCACGCTCTTGAATCGGTTGTAATTCTTTTTGTACTGCCTCAATAACCGGCTGCTTACATTCTACACAGCCTATAGAAGCACTGACGCAGCCAGCTTGCACCCAGTCTTTAACATCATTGGGTGAGTAGATTTCATGCAACTGCCAGACAGGGCATTTCTGTGGGCTTCCTGGATCTGTCCGTCGTACACGGGCTGGATCTGTCGGCATGGTTCTTAGTTTCTTCTCAACATCTTTCGGGTCATCACGAAGTGCAATAGTGTTGCCATATGATTTAGACATTTTTTGTCCATCGAGCCCGGGCATCTTTGATGCCTTAGTCAGCAACGCCTTAGGTTCTGGCAGAATAATCTTGCCACCTCCTTCTAGGTAGCCATATAAACGCTCACGGTCACCGATCGAAATGTTTTGCTGCGAGTCCAATAGTGCCTGAGCGACACTGAGTGATTCTTCATCACCCTTCTCTAGATACTCCTTGCGCAGCTTTTTATACATCTTCGCACTTTTCTTACCCATCAAAGAAATCGCATTTTCTGCTTTTTCTTCAAAACCAGCTTCTTTTCCATAAAGATGATTAAAGCGTCTAGCCACTTCGCGCGTCAGCTCAACGTGAGCCACCTGATCTTCACCTACAGGGACATTAGCCGCACGATAAACCAAAATATCAGCCGCTTGTAGTAATGGATAGCCGAGGAATCCATACGTAGCGAGGTCTTTTTCCTTGAGCTTTTCTTGTTGATCCTTGTAGCTTGGAACGCGCTCCAACCAACCCAGTGGCGTGCTCATAGATAGCAAGAGATGGAGCTCGGCATGCTCAGGTACACGCGACTGAATAAATAAAGTAGCGGTGCCAGGACTAACGCCTGCAGCCAACCAGTCGATCACCATATCAGTGACATGCGGCGCAATGCCTTCGCTGCGATCGTATTCGGTCGTCAACGCATGCCAATCAGCAACAAAGAAGTAACACTCATGCGTGTGTTGCAGTTCGATCCAGTTTTTTAAGACGCCATGGTAATGGCCGAGGTGTAATTTCCCAGTAGGTCGCATGCCTGATAACACACGCTGGTTTTGATCTGATGTACTTGCCACGTTAGTAGAGAGCTTATCCTGTTGTTTTATAATTATGGTGCTGCAAAAAAATCTAATCTAGATCATACCACTGCCGCCAGCAAACTGGCATGCCTACTTAGCAGGCCTGAAACATAGACTGAGGCATGCTTTTTCACAATGTAACGCTGCATTCTACTGTGGAAAGGTTTTTTTACCCTGACGCAGGACCTGATAACCGTCATCCGCTAAATCAACCACAGTGGTAGCCTCTGTACCGCAATAACCGCCATCAATAACTAAATCAACCAAATGTCCCAGGCGCTGACTAATTTCATCAATATCTGAGAGTGGTTCCTCATCGCTTGGCAGTAATAAGGTGCTAGACATCAGTGGTTGATCTAGCTGCTCAAGTAGCGCCTGCGTCACCGTATGCTCGGGAATACGCAGCCCTATGGTACGGCGCTTCGGTTGTTGCATACGCTTAGGGACTTCACGTGTTGCCTTCAAGACAAAGGTGTAAGGTCCTGGCGTATGACTTTTAAGCAAACGAAAACTGCTGTTATCAACGACTGAATAGAGACCCAGCTCAGATAAATCACGGCAAACCAAGGTGAAATTATGTTTTGTATCAACCTGACGTATCTGCCTGATTCGATCTAAGGCCTCTTTATTACCAAGACTACAGCCCAGTGCGTAACAAGAATCGGTGGGATAAACAATTAAACCACCCGAGGTCACAATATTGGCCGCCTTAGCAATCAATCGTGGCTGCGGATTGTCCGGATGGATCTGTAAAATATCACTCATCCGCTTAGTTTACGCACTTAATCTTGAAGAAAATAGAGTCACTCTCTAGAGCTTATGTTGCGGCTGTTGTAAGCTAAAAGGCTATCACCCCAAATAGTACTAACGTGTCTCTATTAAGGCCCTCTTTCAAGGTTTCAGGATGAAGTTTTTAGTTGAATTCTTTCCTGTAGTGCTATTTTTTATAGCCTACTTTTTCTACCAGCATGTCCCAGCTATTTGGATCGAATCGATCAATGCCGCGGGCTTACCCAGTTTTAATCCAACCGAACCCTCTGATGCCATTTATTTTGCCACCTTTATTGCCATCATCGCCTCCGGCCTAGTGGCCGTATTGCATCTGATCCAACACCGCGAGTTAAGCAAGGGCAAGACCATCACCTTCGTCATGTTCCTCATTTTTGGTGGTGCCACTTTATTTTTTCGCGACCCTAATTTCATAAAATGGAAACCAACCATTATTAATCTTGTCTTTGCTATAGTCTTTGCTGCTAGTTTTTTTATCGGCAAAAAAACCATTATTGAACGAATGATGGGTGCTTCAGTAGAGGCTCCAAGACATATCTGGCTCAGACTTAATCTAGCCTGGATTATATTTTTTATTAGTCTTGCGACACTCAATCTATATGTTGCTAGTGCCTACAGCGAATCAACATGGGTTAACTTTAAAACCTTTGGTGTGCTCGGCCTGACAATAGGCTTCTTAATATTACAAATGGCCCTAATTAGCCGCTTCGTTGTTATCAAATCAGGAGATTAAAATGTTTTACGCCATCATCAGTGAAGATGTAGAGAATAGTCTAGAGCAACGCATGGCAGCACGCCCCCGCCATGTAGAACGCTTGTTGGCTTTAAAGGATAGCGGCAAACTATTAATCGCTGGCCCACACCCTGCTGTTGATAGTGAAGACCCCGGCACCGCGGGTTTCACTGGAAGCTTAGTCGTGGCGGAGTTTAGTTCCCTTGAAGAGGCACAAGCCTGGGCGGATGATGACCCTTATATTGAAGCTGGCGTATACGCAAAAGTTATTGTTAAACCATTCAAGAAAGTCCTGCCGTAAGGCCCCTCCACATTGGAATAAAAACCATGATGAAATATGCCCTAGCCTTCTTTTTAGTCATCACTCTGAGTGCATGTAACCATGAAGAAGCAGAGAACAAGGTTGCCGATGAGCAAATAGCAGCACGTGTTAATGCCCTTATCATTAGTCACGCTGATGTTACAAACTATAAAACGGCTAAAAACATGCCGCAGGCGACTGATGAACAAGTCATTGAAGAACTCATTGCAACTGAGCTATTACGGCAGGCGGCTGAAGATTCAAAGCTATTAGAACGTGACGATATTCGCTATCAATTGCGCCTGCAAAAGTCGGAATTTATGGCTAGAGCCTTTATGCGCAACAAGTTTAGCCAGATGACCTTCACTGAAGATGAACTGCGTGCAGAATATGAGTTAGGTGGTGATGATAAAAGTAAAGTGGAATACAAGGCGCGTCATATCCTTGTTAAAACACCGGATGAAGCGCGCGCTATTATTGATGCGCTACGTGCTGGTGGTGATTTCATGAGCTTAGCAAAAGAACGCTCAACCGGACCATCCTCTAAAAATGGTGGCGATTTAGGCTGGTTTCAGGCCGCCAACATGGTGCCTGAATTTTCCACTGCACTGCAGTCTATGACTGCCGGTGATATTTCTGTCAACCCAGTACAAACAAAGTTTGGTTGGCATATCATTAAATTAGAAGACATTCGTGAACCAGCAAAACCAGATTTTGAGAATGTTCGAGGCCAGATACAACAATCTCTTTTAAACAAAGCAATCAATGACTATATGGAAGACTTACGTCAGAATGCTGATGTTGATATACGTAAATAGTTGCATAGCTATAATAATTGCACAAGAATACGTTATCCTGTTCCAGCATTGCACAGGTGCACTAGGACTTAACAAGCACTATAAACATAATAATTGGAGAGTAGCTAAATGAGTGAATCAAATGGATCCATGCCTGAGTGTTCGGTTTTACGCCGACATTGGCAATCAATGCAGGAGCTGAAGACTGCACAACCCTCTTCAGCTAGTCAATCTAACAGCGCTTCTAGCGGCGGCATCTTTGGCTGGTTAAAATCACTATTTAGCTAACGATGACTTAACAGTCAACCCGTGCTGAACAATCAATTCAACACGGGTTTTGTGATCGGCGCTGGCAGTATTCTATTCTGCTGCTAAGGGCTGCTTACGTCCTTTCTTTCCTTGATCTGCTTTAAAAAACTGTAGAGCAAATGTCCGTTTGCATCCTGCAATATTAGTGGCTTCGCCTCAGCTAACTTTGACTGAATCATGACGCCATTAGGCTGCGGTGTTAACGAAAAGATCTGCTCTAGTTTAAGTTCAAAATGTTGCCCCTCGCCTCGAAAATACAGACATTGGTTACTCAACCACAGCGTTATCACTATCTCTTGTTTTTCCTGCACCGCAGAATGCGTCCTATTCCCTAATAAGCCACGAAATAATTGTCGTGCTAGTGACCATTGCGCACGCTGTTCTTGAGTCTTTAGCAACGATGCCTTGGGGAAGCAATATAAGAGCTCCTCATCCTCGGCTAAGGTCTCAGTGAAACTATCTGTAGACATATTTAACGCGGGCATCTGCGCTTGCTTGAGGCTTTTTAGGCCTAATAAAGCGGTTTGCCGGGAAACAAAATTAGCGCTAAGAAATAAATTTTCGGGCAGAGCTAGCCGCAGTAAGAGGTCAGACCAGCGCTGCAACAGGGCATCAGTACTCTGATTATTGAGCTGATCTTCAGCAAATTTTTCTAAGGCTCGCACCAAAGCTCTTTTTGCAGGCTCAACTAGGAAGTTATGTTGCAACAAGGATTGCTGCAGGGCGGCAGCTAAGTCAGCTGTGGATTGCTGCTCGATCTGCTCACTAATACTGGCATAAAATTGTTCGCTCAGCGACTGATGCTTGGCATAACAGGCTTTATGTAGTCTATAAAAAAGGCCAGCTGAACGACCACAGAGCACACAACGCGCCACTCTATAGTCTCCCTTCCGGCCTCATTGAATCTGCTTTAGAATCAATCTAACTGTTCGTATAAATCGTCATCTACTAGCGGTGTGCCGTCGTGTACTAAGAAGTTACGACGATCAAGGTAAGCCTCACGAATAAATGCATATTTATCAGTAGAGATTTCTTCAACTGTTTTTTCCAGCGCTAATAACTCGGCGCGTAAACTGACCTTATCGACAGCGATAATCGCCATTTGTTGGCCGCTTGAAAGTTCAACATGAGTCATTGGATCTAGCAGCCACTGATCGACAGGGACAGACGTTGAGTCACGCATTGTCGATGGACCAAAGAATGGCAGCACGACATAAGGGCCTTCATTAACGCCCCAAACAGCTAAGGTTTGCCCAAAGTCTTCATTATGTTTGCGCATACCCCATGAACTAGCGACATCAAAAAGACCGAGAATGCCAACGGTACTATTGACGATAACACGACCAAAGTCGGAGAAGGCTGCGCCAACTTTACCTTGCAGCAAATTGTTCACGCCGACACTGACATCATCTAGGTTAGCAAAGAAATTACTAATACCGCTCTGCATTGGACTCGGTGTAATCGCTTGATAACCTTTAGCAACAGGTTTCAGGATGGCCTTATCGAGCGTGTCATTAAAACTATACATTGAGCGGTTAAAACCCTGCCATGGGTCTCGTTCGCTTTCGGCATACTCCGTACTCGCACAGCCGCCTAACACGATTAGGGCGCCAGTCAGTGATACGATTTTTATTTTTTGTTGTAGCCAAACCAGCATTTTCTTCTCCATTTGCACTCAGTAGATGACATCTCTTTTCATAGTCCAGAGACCTTCATCACCGTTTACTTTTTAGTTCCGACCTGAGAGCCGATCCTTAATCGTAGGGCGTTTAACTTAATAAACCCCTCGGCATCTTTTTGGTCATAGGCGCCGCCATCATCTTCAAAGGTAGCAATCGCTTCATTGAACAGGCTATGCTCAGATGAACGGCGTCCAGCAACGTGTATATTACCCTTGAATAGGCACAGACGCACCTCTCCAGTGACATTTTTCTGCGTTTCATCGATCATCTTTTGCAGTGCAAGCCGTTCCGGACTCCACCAATAGCCGTTGTAAATTAAACTGGCGTACTTTGGCATTAATTCGTCTTTCAAATGGGCTAATTCACGGTCCAGAGTTAATGATTCCACGGCGCGATGTGCTTTCAGTAAGATACTGCCACCGGGTGTCTCGTAACAGCCACGTGATTTCATACCGACATAACGATTTTCGACAATATCCAAACGGCCAACACCGTGGCGTGAACCACGTCTATTCAACTCAGTAAGCATGTCTGCTGGTGATAACACTTCGCCATCCAATGTAGCGGCATCACCTTGCTCAAAGCCAAGCACCATATATTCTGGTTCATCTGGGCCATCTGCCGGTGCGACTGTCCAACGCCACATGTCTGATTCTGCTTCCGTCCATGGATCTTCTAACGGGCCACCTTCATAAGAGATATGCAATAGATTGGCATCCATTGAGTAAGGTGAGCCACCCTTACGCTTTTGCTCTACAGGTACACCCTGCTCAGCGGCGTAGGCCAATAAGGTTTCGCGTGAATTAAGATCCCATTCACGCCAAGGCGCAATAATCTTAATGTCAGGATTTAGCGCGTAGGCGCCAAGCTCAAAACGCACCTGATCATTACCTTTACCGGTGGCGCCATGGGATACCGCATCGGCACCAGTCTCTGCTGCAATCTCGATAAGACGCTTAGCAATCAATGGCCTAGCGATCGAGGTGCCTAGTAGGTACTCACCTTCATAAATCGTGTTAGCACGAAACATCGGGTAAACGTAGTTGCGAACAAACTCTTCACGTAGGTCTTCAATGTAAATTTCTTTTACGCCTAAGGCCTGAGCTTTTGCTCTGGCAGGATCAACTTCTTCACCCTGACCAATATCAGCGGTAAACGTGACCACCTCACATTGATACTGATCTTCTAACCAGCGCAGGATAACTGAGGTATCTAAACCTCCAGAATAGGCTAAGACTACTTTTCGAATGTCTGTCATAATAGTTACTGTGGTGTTGTCTACGGAATGTGACTGATTATATCTAACCCGTCGACGATTAACCTAACTCTATTCACGTTAGATCGGAAAAAAACATGTCGACAGTACGCACCAGACTCAATGATGAAGTTGATTTCGTCCCAATGGGTAACCGCTTTCGCGGCTTTTGCCCAATCGTTGTTGACGTTGAGACCGGCGGCTTTAATGTCGAAACGGATGCCTTGCTCGAAGTAGCAGCCATCATTCTAGGCTATGACGAGTGTGGCGAGCTCTACTGTAAAGACTCTTACACTGTCCATATCGAACCCTTTGAAGGTTCAAACATGGAACCGGCATCCTTGGAAGTGAATGGCATAGATCCATTTCATCCACTGCGCATTGCTTCCCCTGAGAAAGAAGCCCTAGAGACTATCTTTAAAGTTTCAAATGCAGCCGTTAAAGAGAACCAATGTAAGCGTGCAATCTTAGTCGGACATAACGCCCCATTCGACTTAAACTTTATTAATCAGGCGGCTGTCCGTGCCAAGGTAAAAAATAATCCTTTTCACCGTTTCAGCACATTGGATACGGTCACCCTAGGCGCTATGGCTTACAGTCAAACGGTCTTATCTAAGATCGCAAAATCAGCAAGCCTCAACTGGGATAACGAGAAAGCCCACACAGCACTCTATGACGCTCACATGACGGCGCAAATCTTTTGCAAAATAATGAACATGTGGAACCGTCGTGCTGATCTGATTATGCCGTTTAATGACCCAGCTGAAGTCACAACATAAGGCGATTCAGGCGGCCCATCTGTGCAGGTGAATGCACCCAGATGGGCCTAACGTGCCTCTAATTTAGGCGCTAGCCTGATCGATCATCTTCTGCAACTCACCGCGCTCAGCCATTTCCAGCGTAATATCACAGCCACCGATTAACTCACCCTTAATATAAACCTGAGGGAATGTTGGCCAATCCGCATAGCGTGGCAGGTTCTGGAAGATTTCCGGATCCAGCAAGACATTAACGTAAGCAAATTCTTTACCACAGGCCTTCAAAGCCTCGACGGTACGCATAGAAAAGCCACACTGTGGCATCTGCGGGGTACCTTTCATGTAAACAACAACAGCATTTGTCTCAACTTGTTCACGAATTCGGTCTAATACATCCATCTCTAATCTCCTGAAGATAAAGCGCTTTTAATTTGTGCCTGCAGTGTAGCCAGCAGAGCCCCGCTGAGAAACTAGCCAGCTTAGGTAGCCAGCTGTTTATTTTTCATCGCAGCCTTTGCTGGCGCACATCATACCTAGTGCATCAGATGCAATCTACGTGCTCTTGCAACCAAAGTTCCAATAACGCCATATGCCATAACTTACTGCCTTGTAAGCGTGTGTGATATTGGTCAGGAGCGGCTAATAAACGTTCGACATACTGCCGATTAAAAAGACCACGCTGACGGCAGGCGGTTGAATTAAGTGCGTCACTGACCATGCTTAAAAACTCACCTCGAACGTACTTAAGTGCGGGCATAGGAAAATAGCCCTTTGGTCGATCAATCACGCTATCAGGGAGCAAACCGCGTGAAATCGCTTTCAGTGGGTACTTTCCACCCTCGCGCAGCTTGAGTTCTATTGGCATCTGCATCGCAAGTTCAACAAGCTCATGGTCTAAAAAGGGCACACGTGCCTCTAATCCCCAAGCCATGGTCATACTATCGACACGTTTAACCGGGTCATCAACAATTAGCGTGCTCACATCAAAGCGCAGTACTGCATCCATAAAGCTATCGGCATGCTGCGTTTCTAAGGCCTTTCTAACTAGGGCACTGGTATAATCGCGATCGACATAATGAGCGTGCACGGTCTCACTATATTCAGCAAAGTCACGATCAAAATAATGATCAGCAAATCGGCGCAATGGCTCTCCGCTAGCCTTATTCATCTGCGGATACCAGAAATAACCCGCAAACAGTTCGTCCGCACCCTGACCCGACTGCACTACCTTAATATCCTTAGAAACCTGTTCTGCCAACAAATAAAAGGCCACGGCATCCTGCGCCACCATTGGCTCTGGCATATGTGCTATCGCTTCGGGTAGTCGCTCTAAGACCTGCCCGTTAGCTATGTAGTGGCGCTGATGGTCGGTAGCGAAGGCCTCAACTATGGCATCAGAATATTCAAACTCATTACCGCGTTCTTCTGGCTGATCCTCAAAACCAACTGAATAGGTTTTTACACTGTTATGGTTCTGAGCCAACAAGCCCACCAACAAGCTTGAATCTAAGCCCCCTGAGAGCAA
Organism: Gammaproteobacteria bacterium; assembly: GCA_029253965.1. Classification (GTDB taxonomy): domain Bacteria; phylum Pseudomonadota; class Gammaproteobacteria; order UBA4575; family UBA4575; genus UBA4575. The sequence continues at coordinate 38,906 of JAQWYM010000077.1, read as the reverse complement.
CACCCCTACCGGCACATCAGCAACATCATTGCGTCGATCGACTGCGAGCTGCAAGGCGGCTCGTGTCTGTTCAATCCATTCCTGTTCGCTTCTTTGCTCACCCCGTGTTGCGGACAACTCCCAGTAAGACTGCGCAGCAGCCACACCATTCTGGTCAACCCAGATAAAACTTCCGGGCTCTACTTTGCGTAGCCCATTTAAAATCGTGCGCGGAGCTGGTACTACGGCATGCAAGGTGAATTGGTGCTGTAAAGCCTCAGCATCAATCGTGGTATCAATATCGCCTGTTGACAGCAAGGCCTGCGTATTCGATGCAAAATTAAAGCGTTTTTGGTCAACGCTGTAATATAACGGCTTAATACCCAGTCGATCTCTAGCAAGAAACAGTCGTTTTTTCCTAAGATCATAGATTGCAAAGGCAAACATGCCGATCAAACGAACGAGACAGGCCTCACCCCACAGCTCGAAGGCCTTGAGTATGACTTCGGTATCGCCTTGACTTTGAAAATGCACACCCAGTGCCTGCATTTCACGACGCAGCTCAGGATAATTATAGATCGTGCCATTAAAGATGATCGCGAGTGTTGAGTCAGCATTAAATAAAGGCTGAGCACTGCCGCTTGATAGATCAATTACGGCTAAACGTCGATGCACTAGGCCGACATTCTCACGCACATAGATACCTGCTGAATCGGGGCCACGCCGTTCTAAACGTGACAACATCTTATTCATCTTATCTTTATCGACTGCCGTTGAATCAAAACGCAGCTCACCAGCAATTCCACACATAGACTCTAAATATTATCCTTACTTTAAAAGAACTAAACTGAAGTCAGCATATACACCAAAATAGATTGGATAATCGACTGTACCGATCCCGCCCTGTTATTGTTTTTCCAGCAAAAACCTTCTATGGTCTTGGGCTAATCGGATGTGCTTTGTGTGCGTCCGTAACAACAAAACAATAAACTGCACCACCCGAGGTAAAACATGAACCCATTGAACTCCGTACTAGGAACACTCATTACCGGCATCGTCCTATCCATCATTATTATAATTCTGGTCTAGGCACCTCGCTAGCGTATATCGCATAACACTAATAATCAAAATTACAGGAGCTATAATAATAATGATAAATACTTTTGCACTAGCCGTTTGGCTGCATGTCTTTGTTGGCATCATCTGGATTGGACTACTTTACTACTTCAACTTTGTACAAGTGAGTGCTGTTGCTGCCGCAACCGCGGATACTGACGGCCCCGGCCCAGCAGCTATTGGCAAATACATCGCACCACGCGCATTAGCATGGTTCCGTTGGAGCGCTTTAGCGACATGGATCACGGGTGCAGCTGCGTTGGAATACGTCGGTGGCATTGGCACCAACATGCTCTTTACTGATGGCGTTACTGTAATCGGTATCGGCGCATGGTTAGGCACTATTATGTTGCTTAACGTTTGGGGCCCTATCTGGCAGAACCAGAAGAAAATACTGGGTATTAAGCCAGCTACTGACGCTGAGAAAGCGACTGCCAAACGCGTTGCCTTCCTTGCTTCTCGCACCAACACTGTACTTTCTATCCCTATGCTCATGTGCATGGTCGGTCATGGCCACGGTTTAGTCTTCTAAGAAAAGGCTTCCACGGGCCGTTCGCGGCCCAAATGCTAGAATATTAAGTAATTTAATAGCATAATCATTAAACGGCAGCGGCTTTCCGCTGCCGTTTTTGGTTATAACCTAACAATTATCAGGAAAGATGTGGACGCCTTACTCCCTACATATGCACGCAAAGCGGTTAGTTTCACACACGGTGAAGGGGCTTGGCTGTGGGATGAACAGGGTGAACGCTATCTAGATGCACTCTCAGGCATTGCCGTCTGTGGTTTAGGGCATGCCCACCCAGCAGTAGCTGCTGCCCTCAGTGCGCAAGCACAAACGCTGCTACACACCTCGAATCTTTACCGCATTCAAAAACAAGAAGAGCTTGGCACGCGCCTCTGCGCGATCAGTGGTATGGAAAAAGTATTTTTCTGTAACTCAGGTGCTGAAGCGAATGAAACTGCTATTAAACTAGCGCGAATGTATGGCCATAAAAAGGGCATTCAGCAACCGCATACTCTGGTCTTTGAAAACAGCTTTCATGGGCGCACCATGGCCACTCTGACAGCGACAGGTAATCGCGCGGCACATGCTGGCTTTGAACCCTTGGTTCCAGGATTTGTGCGTGCACACTACGATAATATTGGCGCGATACGTCAGCTCTGTGCACAGCACAAACAATTAAGCGCTATTTTAGTCGAACCGATTCAAGGTGAGGGTGGCATCCATATTCCGTCAGCAGCGTTTCTACCGGAGCTGCGCGCCATCTGTGATGACAATGATTTATTACTGATGATTGATGAAGTACAAACTGGTAATGGCCGCACAGGTGCATGGTATGGCTACCAGCATGCCAATATCTTACCGGATGTCATGACCACGGCTAAAGGACTCGGTAATGGGATGCCTATTGGCGCCTGCCTAACCCGCTCTAAGGCTAATGAATTATTCAAACCCGGTAATCATGGCAGTACCTTTGGTGGTAACCCTTTAGCCTGCGCTGCCGCCCTAGCGGTACTCGAGACCATTGAATCGCAGCAGCTACTTGAACATGTTGCAGAAACATCAGAGCGCTTACTTGAGGCCTTAAGGACACGCTTAAGTCAGCATCCGCTATGCGATGATATTCGAGGACAGGGAATGATGATTGGCATAGAGCTAAGCCAACCCTGCACTGAAATTGTAGACATCGCTTTGGAACAAAAACTCTTAATCAACGTGACTGCAGGAAAAGTAATTCGTCTGCTGCCGCCGTTAATTATCGACAACCAACAAGTGGAACTGATTGCCGAAGGTGTTGCTCGCTGTGTCGAGATCTTCACTGAACGTCACTCTAACTAATTATGGCCAGACATTTTCTTACCTTACTCGATTTGAATCCCGTTGAATTACAGGGTGTCATTGAACGCGCCTGTGAACTAAAAGCACTGCAGCTGAAAGGAGAGCTTTTCGCCCCTTTCACCAACAAGACACTGGCCATGTTATTTGACAAGTCATCAACACGTACTCGCGTCTCTTTCGAGACCGGTATGGCTCAGTTTGGTGGCCATGCCCTGTTCCTCTCGTCTAAGGATACTCAGTTAGGTCGTGGTGAACCGGTAGAAGATACCGCGAGAGTGCTCTCACGTATGGTTGATATTGTTATGATTCGTACCTTTGAGCATGCCACCGTAGAACGCTATGCGGCCAACTCAGACATCCCGGTGATTAATGGTTTAACCGACCTCTATCATCCCTGCCAATTATTAGCTGATATGCAAACCTGGTATCAGTACCGCGGTGCTATTGCCGGTGCCACTGTCACGTGGATCGGTGACGGTAATAATATGTGTCACTCTTATATCAATGCTGCGAAACAGCTTGGATTTAAACTTAACATTGGTTGCCCTGAAGGCTACTCACCGGATAGTGCCATTGTTGCCTCAGCTGGAACACAGGTCGAAATCTTCCATGATGCCGAAGAGGCTGCACGTAATGCAGATCTTATTGTCACCGATGTCTGGGCAAGCATGGGACAGGAAGAAGAGCAGAAATTACGCGAAAAAGCCTTTAGTAAATTCCAAGTTAACAGCCGACTCATGCAGCAAGCGCATCGTGATGCTTTGTTTATGCACTGCCTGCCTGCACACCGCGATGAAGAAGTCAGTACAGAAGTATTAGAGGGGCCACAAAGTGTTGTCTGGGATGAGGCCGGTAATCGTCTACATGCCCAAAAAGCCTTGATCGAATTCCTTTTATTAGCAAAATAACCGTTCAGGACTGAGCTATACCCTAGAAAATTATTAGTTGTCAGCTGTAGAAAAGAGAGCTCTGGCGCTTGATTTTGTATAGCTGACTCGGTCATGCTGCACTTGGAAGTAAGAAAAACTCGCTTTTTTAGGGAAGACAACTGGAGATAGTAATGGAATCATTCATCGCACTACTCAACACCCTGAGTTCTTTTATTTGGGGGCCTTTTACTCTAGTTCTATTACTCGGTGTTGGCACCTATCTATCGCTCGGCCTAAAGCTTATCCCTTGGCGTAAAATCCCCTATGCCTTCCGTCAACTCCTGTCTGGCCGCAAAGCCAGTGGTGACGGTGAAATCTCTCCTTTTAATGCCTTGATGACCGCTATGTCAGCCACCGTCGGCACCGGGAATATCGCCGGTGTCGCTACCGCTATCTTCATTGGTGGGCCCGGCGCTATCTTTTGGATGTGGATTACTGCTCTAGTCGGTATGGCAACTAAGTATTCTGAAGCCTTACTCGCTGTTAAATACCGTGAGACAAATGCCAACGGCCAATATGTTGGTGGCCCTATGTATTACATCAAAAATGGACTTGGCGCCGGTTGGGGCTGGTTAGCCTTCCTCTTTGCTTTGTTTGGCACAATTGCCGCCTTTGGTATTGGCAACATGGTGCAGTCCAATTCTGTCGCTGCTGCGATGTACACTAATTTTCAGGTCAGCCATCATCTGACAGGCGCTGTCATCGCCATCCTCGCTGCATTGGTTATATTAGGTGGTATTAAACGACTCGGCATCGTCGCTGGTAAATTAGTGCCGTTGATGGCACTAATTTATATCATTGGCTCGTTGCTGATTATTATCTCAAATTTCTCAGCAGTGCCTGCCGCTCTAATGATGATTGTAGATAGCGCCTTCAACGGCAGCGCTGCCGCTGGTGGCTTTGCTGGAGCTGCGGTGATGATGGGCATTCAAATGGGTGTAGCCCGTGGCATCTTCTCGAATGAGGCTGGCCTCGGTAGCGCACCGATCGCGCATGCAGCAGCACAGACAAACAGTCCCGTACGTCAGGGCTTGATCGCTATGCTCGGTACCTTTATCGATACTTTAGTTATCTGCACCATGACCGCCTTAGTGATTATCATTAGTGGTGTCTGGACCAGTGGTGAGACTGGTGCCAGTTTATCCAGTTTGGCCTACGGCAGTCTTCTGCCTTTCGGTGAGTACATCATCACCTTTGGTCTTGTTATCTTTGCTTTTACTACCATATTAGGCTGGAGTTACTATGGTGAACGTTGCGCCAGTTATCTGTTTGGTGAACGTATTATTCTGCCTTATCGCATAGCTTGGATCTTTGCTATTTTTATCGGCGCCTTCCTCAAGGTCAACCTAATATGGATTTTAGCGGATGTTATGAATGGCTTTATGGCACTCCCTAACTTGATTGCTTTAGCCTTACTTAGCCCCGTTATTTTTGCGGTCACTAAGGACTATTTAGCGGCTAACAGGAAAAATTAACTAGAGCTATGTCTAAGGTTATCGACCAGATAGAAATTGCACGGGCAGTGACGCAAGCCTTAGCTGAAGATATAGGCAGTGGTGATATTAGCGCTGCTCTATGCTCAGATAAATGGATTGAAGCGACAATTATTAGCCGTGAGACAGCCATACTCTGTGGCCAGGCTTGGTTTATAGAGAGCTTTCAGCAACTCGATAAAAATATTGTTATTGACTGGTATAAAAATGATGGTGATCAACTGCTAGCCGATGATGTCGTCTGCCACTTATCCGGCCCTGCTCGCGCCCTACTCAGCGCGGAGCGAACGGCATTGAATTTCCTCCAGACACTTTCAGCAACAGCAACCGTCACCGCTGAATTTTCACAACAAATTGCGCCCCATAGTCGTACTAAACTCTTAGACACACGTAAGACTATTCCTGGATTACGTCGTGCACAAAAGTACGCTGTACTCTGTGGTGGCGGCATGAATCACCGCATTGGCTTATACGATGCCTACCTAATTAAAGAGAACCATATTGCCGCCTCTGGCTCGATTGCTAAGGCGGTATCACAAGCACAATCTTTGCACAGTGAGCGTAGTATTGAGGTCGAGGTTGAAACTATTGATGAGTTACGACAAGCGATAAGTGCAGGCGCACATCGCGCTCTATTGGATAACTTCGGTTATGCCGAAGTAGAAGAAGCGGTTGCTCTGGCTAATGGTGACATTGAATTAGAAGTCTCAGGAAATATTGATGCCAAGCAGATCGCATGCTTATCTGCTTTACAAGTCGATTACATTTCCTCAGGGGCACTGACTAAACACATCCGTGCCATTGATTACTCTATGCGCTTCCAGCAGCCGTAAACCAGACATTAGCTAGATTTTTGTGTCTCGCGTTTAGCCTCTTGCCAACGTTGTTCCAACTGCTCAACTGATAACGCAGATATTTCTAGTGCCTGCGCCTTAATCTCTTTCTCCATAAAGCGAAAGCGTGTTTCAAACTTACGATTCGCTTTTTGCAGGGCATTACCACTGTCTAATTTTAGATGACGTGCAAGATTGATAATACTGAAAAGCACATCACCCAATTCATCTTCAATCGCTGCTTCTGAGTCAGCATTAGGTGCCTCTTCAAATGCTAGCATTGCTTCTTCAATCTCAGCCAGCTCCTCATGTACTTTCAACAGAACACCTTTAGCATCTGGCCAATCAAAGCTAACCTTGGATGCCTTTTTTTGCAGCTTATGCGCGACCAACCAAGGCCCCTGCCCGATACTAATAGCGGCCAACGCAGAGTCATCAGCCACACTATTATCCGCATCACTTTGTAACTGACGTTCAGCTACTTTCATCTGTTCCCAGTCAGGCTTGCCAGCAGCTAACTCTGACTCAGAGCCAAACACATGTGGATGTCGACGCCGCATCTTGGCACTGATAGCAGCAACCACATCAGCAAAACAAAAAGCTTCGATTTCTGCAGCCATTTGCGAGTGGTAGACTACTTGCAGTAAAAGATCACCAAGCTCATCACGTAGGTCAGGCATATTATTACGCTGTATGGCATCAGCCACCTCATGCGCTTCTTCCACCGTATAAGGTGCAATCGTTTCAAAGCTCTGCTGCTGATCCCAAGGGCAGCCATGCACTGGATCACGTAGACGCTGCATGATGACTAAGAGTGCTTGCACGTCTCCCATCGTATTCTTGTTCTTCATTACTGCACCTTGCATTAGTGGGTCGCTGATCATAGCTTGATATTGTCATCATACAATATCGCTCATATAGTGATGCTATTCAGCGGCACTTGCTAGCCAGCTGGCTGTAGTCAATAAGGCTATATAGCGCACTATGAAATGACTGTCACAGTTTCTTTTAGCTGTGGTGTGAAGAGATTAATCATACAGAAGACCTATAGTAATATTGGTTCTGACTCAGTGATTGGCGGGGGTCTCCTCGACGACTGCTATAACCGAGAAAAACCTCTATTGCTAACTAAGGTTAATAATGGGGAAATTACAATGCTGGTATTTTAATACTTTTAGCCGCTTCCTTAGCGAAAGCTTCGAGTCCCTCCTTCTTCACTTGCGGGTGCTTACCCTTAGAATTTTCAAGAGAGTAAATTAAGATCGCAGTTACACAAAAATTAGTTCTCCCTCCAGCTTTGAGTATTATCTCTTAACTCGGCTGTTCTAAAGTATTAGTCTATGTCAAAAAATTTTATCTAACATAAAAAAATTTAGCCTCGTGAAAAACTGCTGTTGGTTGAGCATGCCTTACTTTGAGTGATTAGCGTATTTTTCGCGTAAATATATAGCTATATTTCATTCAACCCAACCCCTGCACCATTAAACATGTCTCTGAAGGACACCACACCCACAGGGGAGTCGACAACTGGTTCAAGAACCACTGCGCGCCTGAACTCTCCAGTAGACTTTGAGCCAATAGCAGCAATACGAAATCGTTGCCCAGGTTGTACTAAGAATTCCCCCGAACTAAGAAAATCGGATCCGGCATCACTTTTAAAGCCTGCTATATCCAATGCTTTCATGTCTAAATTAGATTCGATCGCATAAAGCACTTCCTCTTCATCAGAGGCAACTGAGTCTGATGGCTTAGGATGAGTTGCAGAAGCCTCATAATTTGAATATCGATATATGATAGTTTTAGCATCCATACCTACTGATAAAACCCCATAATCAACAACAACATCTCCTACACTTATAGCGCTTACTCCAGTGACAGGATCCTTTCCATAGACATTTACTCAATCATTGAGACAATCAATTCATACATTTAGTTTAATCTCGCCTTTTTTATTAAAGCAATCCGTCATCATTCGTTCACGTCAATAGAAGCCGACCTCTTGATTTTTTTACGAAAACGCACAAGTATCCAATTACTTAAAATGATGGATATTGATGCTAGCCAGAAAACTTAAATTGGCTTGTCGATGATAATAGCTTGACACTATCATCATATAATCTTGCTCAAATAGTGCTGCTCTGCAGCAGCACTCAGTTTGCAGCAGAGTGCTGCAAACAAGGCTATACTTACGTCACTATTCAATGACTAGCGCAACTCCTTATTAGTTGCTGTTTGAAAATGCCAAAAGATAAAATTTACCAACATCCTGTAGAAACTATAGAAGACTTCTGCTTTGATCAGACTGTCAGCGCTGCCTTTGATGACATGGTTGAACGCTCAGTCCCGGGCTATCGCACCTTGATTGCCAATATCGGCCCGATTGCAGCTCATTACCTTAAGGCAGGCGGCAAAGCTTATGATCTCGGCTGCTCTCATGGCGCAGCCTCCCTAGCCATTTTCAGGTCTTTAAAAGAGGGTAAAAGAAACATTATTGCTGTGGACAGTGCTGCAGCGATGATTGCTGCCTGTAGAGAGCGTATTGATGCTGCAGGTGCAGAGCAATGGATAGAGACTAGAACAGCTAAGTTACAAGATATCTCGATTGAAGATGCCGCAGTCATCATCCTCAATTTGACCTTACAGTTCATCCCGATTACAGAACGAGATACCATTATCAAACAGCTCTACCAAGGCCTCAATAGTGGCGGTGCCTGTATCCTCACCGAGAAAATTGAACTAGAAAAAGAAGTTGATGATCAATTATTCCGCGAGCTGCATGAGAACTTTAAACGCGCCAATCTATATAGCGAGTTAGAAATCAGCCAAAAACGTAAGGCCTTAGAAAATGTCTTACTACGGGAATCTTTGGCTACACACAAAGAACGTCTGCATCAGGCTGGTTTCCGTCAGGTGCAGGTTTGGTTCCAATGCTTAAGCTTTGTTTCAATATTGGCAATCAAATGAAACTAGAAAATTACACTGCTTTGCTACATCCCGATCTAGCTAAGACAGAGTGGCAGGATGAGTTAGCAGAGAAATTAAAGAACGTCTTTGCTCATCCATCTCATGGCCATTTTAATCAGTGGCAAGCTGCTGTTGATAGTTTACCTAAGGCATTGAGTACAGACTTTAACTTTTCAACCGATGCGGCTGCAGTCGGTCACGCAGATGACATAAATGCAGAACAGCTGGCTGACATACTCAGCGCCTTAAAAGCATTGGCGCCTTGGCGCAAAGGCCCTTTTAATTATTGTGGTATCGCAATAGATAGTGAATGGCAGTGCCAACAAAAATGGAGTCGCCTCGCAAAGCATCTCTCTAATATAAATGGCAAGCGTGTCTTAGATGTTGGCTCTGGCAACGGTTATTATATGTTGCGCATGTTGGGTGCCGGAGCGAAACAAGTCATCGGTGTAGACCCTGGTTTAGTTTTTCTAGCACAGTTTGAGGCCATTATTCAGATACTGAAAAACAGACCGGATGCTCACCTGCTACCGCTGCCTTTTGAAGAGTTACCTGCCGGCTTGGATAACTTTGACCACGTGCTTTCTTTTGGTGTGCTCTATCATCGGCGTCAGCCACAAGAACATCTACGTCAGCTCTTTGATCGCCTGAATTCTACTGGCACACTTTATCTTGAGACATTGATTTTAGATAGCGATGACTCTATAGAATTGGTTCCAAAGGATCGCTATGCGGGCATGCGTAATGTATGGAGTATTGCTAGCCCAGGCTTTATCCAGCAACAACTTCAAAGTGCTGGCTTTAGACAGATAGAGTGTTTGGAAAAAACGCCAACTCATTTGAGTGAACAACGTGCCAGCGAGTGGATGACCAGTTATTCGCTGGCAAATTTTCTGGATCCGAATGATCACAGCAAAACCATCGAAGGTCATCCTGCCCCTGTGCGTGGATTATTTCGCGCTGTCAAAGCAAGTTAGGCCGCGGACAGGATAAACTCAACACTGAGATTAGCGCACCATTCTAGAGCAGCCTGCTTATCAAAGGTGCCAACTGCCCTAGCGAATGGCATACTTATAAGATCCAGCCCAATTCATGGAGATGACAACAATGAAACTAGTTACCGCAATTATAAAACCATTCAAGTTAGATGAGGTCCGCGAAGCCTTAACAGAGCAAGGCGTGCATGGCTTGACCATCACTGAAGTGAAAGGCTTTGGTCGGCAAAAAGGACATACCGAGCTCTACCGTGGTGCTGAATACATCGTCGATTTCCTGCCAAAAATTAAGATCGAAATTGCTGTTAGTGATGAAGATTTAGAAACCGTTGTATCCACTATCGCGCGTGTTGCTAATAATGGCAAAATCGGTGATGGCAAGATATTTGTCACTGCAATCGAACAAGTGATCCGTATCCGTACAGGCGAAACCGGCAAGGATGCCCTCTAAAAAATTAAAGGACTAAACGTGAAAAAGATTACTCTTTTCTTATCTCTAGCTTTGGCCAGCATAATGCTCCCAGGGCTGGCAATCGCTGATGAACTTAACGGCGCAGATACTTCTTGGATTCTAACGTCAACGGCCCTAGTCTTATTTATGACTATCCCAGGTCTTGCCCTGTTTTATGCCGGACTAGTACGTAGTAAAAACGTCCTTTCCGTGCTCATGCAGTGTTTTGCAATCACCTGTGTCGCCTCGATACTCTGGTTAGTATTAGGCTATAGCCTAAGCTTTAGTGATGGTGGCAGTATGAATGCCTGGCTTGGCGGTAGTAGTAACGCCATGCTTGCCAATGTCACCCGTGATAGCTTACAAGGCGCTATCCCTGAAACGGTTTTCGTTATGTTCCAGATGACGTTTGCCATCATTACACCAGCATTAATCGTCGGTGCCTTCGCTGAACGTATGCGTTTTTCCGCGATGCTTTGGTTCACTGTTTTTTGGATGTTTTTAGTCTACTTCCCTGTCTGTCACTGGCTATGGGGTGGTGGCTGGTTAAGCGAGATGGGCGCCATGGACTTTGCTGGTGGCCTCGTTGTGCATATTACTGCCGGTGTCGGCGCCTTAGTGGCTGCCATTATGGTCGGTAAGCGCCGTGGCTTCCCTAGCACACCACTGCCTCCACACAACCTAACGATGACCGTTACCGGCGCAGGCATGCTCTGGGTGGGGTGGTTTGGATTTAATGGTGGCAGCGCACTTGCTGCAAATGGTGATGCGGGTATGGCTATTTTAGTGACACATATTAGTGCTGCGCTGGCCTCACTCACCTGGATGTTCCTAGAATGGATCAAGTATGGCAAACCTAGCGTACTCGGTATTGTCACCGGTATGGTTGCAGGTTTGGGCAGTATCACACCGGCTTCAGGCTTTGTTGGCCCTATGGGCGCAATCGTCATTGGTATCAGCGCCGGTATCATCTGCTTTATGGCAACCAACTTCATCAAGCGCACCCTAAAGATTGATGATTCTCTAGATGTGTTCCCAGTTCACGGGGTTGGAGGTATTATTGGCACCATCCTCACTGGAGTGTTTGTAGCCAGCCAATTTGGTGGTGTCGGTTTAGCCGAAGGCGTCAGTATCTCTGATCAAGTGATGATTCAGATCACAGCAGTCGCAGTGGTCATTGCATGGACCGCGGTGGCTAGCTTCATTTGTCTCAAAGCTGCTGATTTAATCTGTGGATTACGTGTTGATCAAGAGAGTGAAACCAACGGTCTCGATATCAGTGAACATGAAGAGAAAGGCTATAATCTGTAAGCTAGCCTTGCTTGATTCACTAAAAAACGGCCCTGAGGAGACTTCGGGCCGTTTTTTTTCGCCCCTATTTTTATATTTAAGCCCTTCTTATATAGATGTATTGCCTTTTACTGCTGATATTTTCACCAACTCTGAACAGCTTTAGTGCTATTCGCGGCTACACTCACCTATAATGTCGAAGTGAATATAAATAGACAGCAATCAACCTTGCCCCAAAAAACCTTCGCGCAAGAACACAATATTGACGAGCAGAAGATCTGCAAGCACGCCAAACGTGTCGTCAAAACTCTGACCGATAAGGGATATCAAGCCTATCTGGTTGGTGGTTGTGTGCGTGACCTGCTACTCAACATGACGCCAAAAGATTTCGATGTTGCGACAAATGCGACCCCAGAAGAGGTTCGCCGCTTATTTGATCGCAGCCGTATTATTGGTCGCCGCTTCCAAATTGTTCATGTCTACTATGGTCGTGAATTTCTTGAGGTTTCGACCTTTCGTGCGCAGGTCTCTGGGAGTGGTAGTAGTCCAAACACTCAATTTAATAACGGTCAGATAACACGTGATAATACCTTTGGTGATATTGATGAAGATGCTTTAAGACGTGACTTCACAATAAACGCCCTTTATTACGACTTAACTGAATCTGCAGTTTTAGATTTTTGCTCAGGCATGGATGCGGTAGAAAAACGTTATCTACGCATGATTGGAGATCCATCAACCCGTTATCGGGAAGACCCCGTACGGATGCTACGTGCGATGCGTTTTCGCGCAAAATTAGGCTTAGAAATTGAAACCGATACCGCAGCACCCATCGCTGAGTGCGCGCATCTACTCACTGATATTTCATCTGCACGACTATTTGATGAAACTATTAAACTTTTTCATAGTGGTCACGCTGTCAATTGCTTCCATGAACTCAAGCAACACGGCTTATTCCATCAGTTATTCCCAATGACAGAAAAAGAGCTGGGGCATGACCCACAGCTACAAGACTTCATCGTCGGTGCCTTGGGTAATACAGATGCTCGCATCAATATCGGCAAAAGTGTCAATCCAGCCTTTATTTTTGCTGTATTACTTTGGCGTTCATTCCAACATGCGGTCACGCAACGAACTCGCCATGGCAAAATTAGCCCAGAAAGCATTTGGGATGCAGGACGCAATACTATCTTTCGTCAGGCTAGCCACACCACGATTCCAAAACGATTTGCTATTACCATTTGTGAAATATGGAAGTTCCAAAGTCGCTTTGAACGCATCCGCAGTCGTCAGATCCCCGAATTTATCGCTCACCCTCGTTTTCGTGCTGCTTATGATTTCATGTGCCTACGCACACTCCTTGGTGAAGTGAGTCAGGCAGAAGCAGACTGGTGGACAGATATTCAGGCCTGTGGGCCTGAGGAAAAGCAATTAATGATCGAAAAGCGTCCCGAACCTAGAAGAGAGCCTAAGGCAAAATCACGGGCGTCAAAGAGTGGCCAGCAAAGTAACTCAAGCGAATAAATAGGCGCTCGGAATCGACATGAAAAAGAATTACCGAACACTGGCTTACATCGGTTTAGGGAGCAATCTGCAAGATCCTAGCAGCCAGATTGCTATTGCACTACGTGAGTTAGCCTTACTCCCTGAGAGTGACTTAGAACAGCATTCTGGGCTTTATTTGAGTCGGCCGATGGGCCCGCCCGATCAGCCGGTTTACGTCAATGCTGTTGCCAGTATCAAGACCAATTTAGAGCCAGAAGAGCTGCTTAACCAGCTACAATCAATAGAAAACCAGCATGGCCGCGAGCGTTTAGGTGAACATTGGGGGCCACGCACACTGGATTTAGACATCCTCAGCTATGGCAATAAAAAAATTAACAGCGCACGCTTAACTATTCCACACCCGGGTGTACGTCTGCGTGAATTCGTACTCTACCCGTTGCAAGAAATCGATAAAAACCTCATCATCGCAGGTGTAGGTAGAGTCGATCGTCTATCTCAAAAATGTTACGCCAATGGATTGGCGTTATTAGAAGACTAAGCGAAAATTAAGAAGACTATGGGTTCAACACTGCCAGATTTTGTTGTTATTGAAGGTCCGATTGGGGTCGGTAAATCCAGCCTAGCCTCGCGTATCGCACTCGACTTTGAAGCCGATTTGGTGCGTGAAGAAATTGAAGAAAACCCATTTCTTGATCAGTTTTACCATCGCCCCAGCGAAGCAGCGCTATCAGCGCAGCTATTCTTTCTAATGCAGCGCACTAAACAGATGCAGAGCTTGCGTCAGAGCAGCCTCTTCAATCATGCCAAAGTAGCTGATTACCTACTAGAAAAAGACCAGCTCTTTGCTCAAGTTACCTTATCACCTATTGAATATGACCTTTACCAACAGGTTTTTGAACACTTGATTATTGATGCACCGACCCCTGATCTAGTGGTTTATCTACAAGCTCCGGTCAGCACTCTGTTGGAACGCATTAAAAAACGTGGGCGCCACATAGAACGCCACATAGAAGCGGCCTATTTAGAGCGCTTAAACGAAGCCTATGCTGACTTTTTCCACCACTATTCAGCAGCACCTCTTTTAGTCGTCAATGCCACCGAGATTGATTTTATTAACAATGAAGGTGACTATGAGCAACTTAAAACACAGATCCTAAATACGACCAGCGGCCGGCGCTACTTCAATCCGCTACCCTTCGCGAGTTAATAAAATGAGCCTAGAAGCAAGTTATGGTATTGGTGTAAGAGAGCTATCTGCGATGAGTAAACGTGGTGAGAAGATCGCTTGCTTAACCGCTTATGACGCCAGCTTTGCACAGGTCCTTGATCAAGCGGGCGTTGATATTATTCTTGTTGGTGACTCCTTGGGCATGGTTATTCAAGGCCATAATTCAACGGTCTCCGTGAGCATGGATGACATGATTTATCATAGTAGCTGTGTCAGCTTGATGAGCAAACGTGCCTTGGTCGTCGTTGATATGCCGTTTATGAGTTACAGCAATATTGATCAAGCCCTGTTTAATGCCACTCGCCTAATGCAGGAAGGTGGTGCGCAGATGGTGAAGTTGGAAGCCACTCAGCGACAGAGTGAAATCATCGAGGAAATGAGTGCCTGCGGTATCCCTGTCTGCGCCCATCTTGGCTTGCGTCCTCAATATATTCATAAGTTAGGTGGCTATCAGCGACAGGGCAAGGACATTGAGGCTGCTGAAGATATCTTACAAGATGCCATTAGCTTAGAAAAAGCTGGGGCAGACCTGCTCTTAGTTGAGTGCATTACGCACCCACTGGCTGCTAAAATTCAGCAGACAGTTTCAATCCCCGTGATTGGTATTGGTGCAGGCAAAGATTGTGATGGACAGATTCTAGTGCTGCAGGATATTCTTGGTATTACTGCTGGAAAAACACCCAGCTTTGCAAAAAACTACTTAACTAGTGGCAGCATTCAAATGGCTATTGAAGACTATGTTGCTGAAGTTAAGTCTGGCGCCTTTCCTAGATAAGATATAACTCATTAGTATGAATATTATTGAACAACTACGTCCCCTGCGTGCACAGATTAATCAGTGGCGCCGTAACCAACAAAGTATTGCATTAGTCCCAACCATGGGGCATTTACATGATGGCCATTTAGCCTTAGTCAAACATGCCAAGGCAAAAGCAGACCACGTCATTGTCAGTATTTTTGTCAATCCCTTGCAGTTTGATAATGCTGATGACTTGAAGCGCTACCCCAGCAGCCTTGCATCAGACTTACAAAAACTCTCAGCGCTTGGCGTTGAAGCCATATTTAGACCCACAGTCGATGAGTTATACCCACTGGGAATGGCGCTTACACCGAAGATTCATATACCTGCTTTAGGTGATGAATTTTGTGGTGCACATCGGCCCGGGCACTTTACTGGCGTTGCTACCATAGTCAGTAAACTGTTTAATTTAATAGAACCTAATATTGCAGTCTTTGGCCGTAAAGATTACCAACAGCTCTTAATTATTCAACGGCTTGTCTCAGAACTAAACTTCGATGTTGAGATACAGGCGCTGGATACTGTACGTGCAGAAGATGGCCTAGCGCTGAGTTCACGTAATGTGCATTTATCAACTGAAGAACGGCACCTTGCCAGCCAACTTTACGCAACCCTTAAACATATCGCGGTAGAGGCCAAGCAACCTCAGCGGCTAGATAATCTAGCCACTATCCTTGCTCAAGCGGCAACACACCTAGGCCAGTCATCACTTGAAGTTGAATACCTTGATCTCAGGGATGCCAGCGACTTACAGGCTGTACGCGCAGGAACCAGCCACGCCATTGCACTAGCCGCTGTAAGAATAGGAAAAGTGCGCTTAATTGATAACATCCTATTTGAACTGCCACCTGAGCCTTAATATTTAGACAAACGCACTGCCTGAAGGGGTTGCAAGAGCATTTTCTGGTGTATACTACATTCTGTTATTAAGAATATATTGGAGTATAGATATGGCATGGCTTGTAATCGGATGTGTTGTTCTAGCCGTAGTAATTAACCTAGCGGCCCAGTTGAACATATTTAAGCACCTTAAGAACGGCACTATCTATCGATAGGGTTCAGTTCAATAAAAAAACGGGCTTTAGGCCCGTTTTTTTTGCCTCTAACTTTGCAGTCAAAAACTATGACCTCAGTCGCGTGGAATGCCCTAAACGATCATCTAGGGGATATTCAAAATCAACAGCTACGTGATCTTTTCGCAGCGCAGAAAAATCGTTATCAGCAATTTCATTTAGAATTTGAAGGTGGCCTTCTAGATTATTCCAAGAACCGTATTAATCAAGTCACACTTGATAACTTATTCGCACTAGCTTCTGAAGCAAAACTGGAGCTTTGGCGTGAACGCCTCTTTAATGGCGATAACATCAACCATACCGAACAACGTGCCGTCTTACACACCGCATTACGTGACCCTAGACCAAACTCTAGACAGTCGCTAGTTTTAAAAGAACTAGACCATATGCAACAGATGGTTGAGCGTTTCAGTCAAAAGAAATGGCTTGGCTGCAGCAATAAACCAATGAAAGAAGTTGTGGTTATTGGTATTGGTGGTTCTTATCTAGGCCCCAAACTTGCTTGTGAAGCCTTACAAACCTTCGCCCAAAAAGATGTTCGCATTCATTACATCAGTAATGTTGACGCACATGAGATGCATGAAGTCTTAGAAATAATCGAGCCCACAGAGACGCTCTTCATCGTCATCTCAAAAAGTTTTACGACACAAGAAACCAGTACTAATATGCATAGCTGCATGCGCTGGCTAGAAGAAAAAACGGGTGACCCATCCGCCATACAGAAACAATTTGTAGGTATCACAGCGGATACTGCGCTGGCACAAAAGGCTGGTATAAGCGCTGACAATATTCTCAGTATGTGGGATTGGGTGGGAGGGCGTTATTCGCTATGGAGCACTGTTAGCCTTCCCTTGGCGCTGCTTATAGGCATGGATCATTTCCGCCAACTGCTAGCTGGCGCCTATGCCATGGATGAGCATTTCAGAACCCAAGAACTGCGCGAGAATGCACCAGTACTCATGGCACTGATTGGTATATGGAATCGTAACTTCTTAAACCTACCTGCTTACGCTGTCTTACCTTATGACTATCGTTTACGTAGCTTGCCGCGCTATATGCAACAGCTCGACATGGAGAGTAATGGTAAGAATATAGACCGTAAGGGTCAGCCATGCAGGCATCAAACTGCCCCCATTCTACTGGGTGAAGCAGGCACTAATGGCCAACATGCTTTTCATCAGTTATTACACCAAGGTACAACCGTAGTTCCTTGTGACTTCATTGGCTTTCGAGAAACAACTTATAGCCAAGAACATCATCAAATTCTACTCTCTAATATGCTTGCTCAATCACAGGCAATGATGACTGGGCGCAGCCTAGAAGAAAGCACCGCGATGCTAGAAGCAAATAATGCTAGTGACATTGATTTGCTCGCAGGCGCCATGAGTTTTCAGGGTAACCGTCCAAGCAATACTCTACTCTTTGAAAAGCTCACGCCCAACAGCCTTGGTAGGTTGTTAGCGCTATATGAACATAAGGTCTTTGTTCAAGGCATTATTTGGAATATCAATTCTTTTGATCAGATGGGTGTAGAGCTTGGTAAGACCCTCGGTGATAAAATATTACATGACCTCAAGAATCAATCAGTCGATGGGCCGTTTGATAGTTCTACGGCTGCTCTACTCGACTATCTGATAAAGCGTAATGATTAAACCTTAACCACGGCCCTCATAAACACCATGAAAAAACCATTCGCTGCCGCTGCTGATGAAAATAAAGAGGCTATTGCAGCGCTCTTGTTAACCGAGCTAAAAGACAATCGTGACCTGCTTGAGATCGGTAGTGGTACAGGCCAGCATGCGGTTTATTTCAGCAAGCTAATGCCTCACTTGACTTGGCACTGCAGCGATCAAAGCCATCAGATAGCAGGTATTCAGCTTTGGTTAGAATCAGCAGGTCTAAAAAACACAGCCGCCGTTTTTGTTTTAGATGTCAGTCAAGACTGGCCTCAACAGAGCTATGATGCGGCCTATGCGGCTAATATTGCGCACATTATGCATTGGTCTCAGATTGAAGATCTGTTTCTCGGTTTAAGCACGGTCCTTAAACAAGGTGCTTGCTTCTATCTTTACGGCCCGTTTAGTTTTGATGGTCAGTTCAGCAGCCAAAGCAATCACGACTTTGACCACTTTCTACGTCAACAAGACCCAGACTCCGGCCTACGTGATAAGAATAATCTCGATGAACTCGCTCTTAAGAATGGATTAATCGCAGCAACATCATGGGCATTGCCAGCAAACAATCATATTTTAAGCTGGAAAAAGACCTAGTGCGGTAACTGATGTTGTGCGAGTGCCCAAGTAACATGTTCTTGCACCATATCACTCGGATAGCCCAGACGCGTCTCTAAGGCCCTGATCACCTCTTCACTACTATTCGCATTACCCAATGCTACCGCAATATTCCTTAGCCATTGTGGATGACCAATTCGACGCATTGCAGAGCCTTCCGTGTTTTTTAAAAAAGTCACCTCATCCCATGAAAATAGATCAACTAAGCGCGATGAATCTAGTCGCTGACGCGCGGCAAAGTCAGCTTGCTCTGAGGTTTTAGCAAAATTATTCCAGGGACAGGTTAGCTGACAATCATCGCAGCCATAAATGCGATTACCAATAGCCTTCCTAAATTCTTCAGCAATACTGCCTTTATTTTCGATGGTTAAATACGATATGCAGCGCCTAGCATCCAATTCATAAGGAGCGATAATGGCCTGTGTCGGGCAAATATCAATGCAAGCCTGACAGCTACCACAGGCATTCTCCACCACTGAGCTTAGTGGTAAGGGTAGATCAGTGAATAATTCGCCGAGAAAAAACCAAGACCCAGCATCCGCAGAAATCAGATTAGTGTGCTTCCCTATCCAGCCTAAGCCGGCTTTTTCAGCCAAGGGCTTCTCTAGTACCGGTGCGCTATCAACAAAAGCACGGTAACCAAACTCACCGACCTCTTGTTGAATCTTATCGGCTAGTTTTTGCAGACGTTTACGCAACACCTTATGGTAATCACGACCCAAGGCATAACGTGAGATATAGGCAAGATCATTATCTTCTAAAACAGCGATAGGATCGCGCGTACGCGGTGGGTAATAGTCCATGCGAACGCTAATAATGCGCAGTGTGCCCGGAAGTAACTGTTCTGGTTTTGAGCGCATTTGACCATGCTGCGCCATATAGGTCATATCACCATGGTGTCCCTTATCTAGCCAACTCAATAAGTAGGCCTCGTGCTCATCAAGATTGGTATCGGTGATGCCAACATGATTAAATCCAAGCTGCTTCGCCCATTCCTGGATTTGCTGCACGAGCACTTGTGGCGATGATGAGTTGGGCTTAGAGGACATCCTGCTATAGTACCGACTGTCACCGCTAGAGTGAACCAACTAGACAGAAGTAATCTGATCATAAGTAAACATAAGAATAATGACCTTAGCTAACAAGACAAGATCGCCGAGCTTAACCGGCCTACCTGAGACACCGACTCTCATTGAGTCCAGCACTGCAATGGAGACTTTTGCAGCGCATTTATGTGGCACATTACAGGCGCCTGCATTGGTTTTTCTAGAGGGTGATCTGGGCGTCGGCAAGACCACCTTGGTGCGTGGCTATTTACGTGCTTTAGGTTATCAAGGTCATGTCAAAAGCCCAACGTTCACACTCGTTGAGAGCTATACATTCGATCAATATGAGGTTCATCATTTTGATCTCTACCGACTGAGTG
The DNA here is from genome assembly GCA_029253965.1 of Gammaproteobacteria bacterium. Taxonomy (GTDB): domain Bacteria; phylum Pseudomonadota; class Gammaproteobacteria; order UBA4575; family UBA4575; genus UBA4575. The sequence continues at coordinate 18,690 of JAQWYM010000077.1, read as the reverse complement.
ATCCTGAAGAGCTTGAGTTTATGGGGATTCGTGAGTACCTGAGTAGTGATGCCATTTGCTTTGTGGAATGGCCTGAAAAGGGCAGCCCTTTATTACATTCACCCGATCTGACTATAAAAATCGAGCATGCTGATGAAAAGCGCTGGCTAGATTGCACGCGAGGTGCATAATAAAAATCATGCCACGTATTTTTAATCAGCAATTCCTTAGCCGTCTATTCATACTGTTATTAATTAGCATTATTAGTTTAGCGTCTGTTTCAGCTGAACCAATCGCAGTCGACGATATTCGCATCGCGGTAAAAGATCAGACTACACGCATAGTGATTGAGACAAGAAAACGTCCCGCTTATAAGGTCTTTACTCTGAGTGACCCAGAACGTTTAGTCATTGATATTGCAAACACTAAACTCAGCAAAAATATTGCCCGTAGTAACTTTGCCAACACCGCAATTTCTGACATGCGTCATGCCCAGCGTAAATCCTCTTTGCGCCTAGTCTTTGATTTAAAACAGCGTGTCACACCCAACAATTTCTTGCTCGCACCTAATGCTAAAAACAATTACCGGCTGGTACTCGATCTAAGCACAGGCAAAAGTAATGTCTCTGCCAAAAAGAAGCCAGCTAACTCAATCAGTAGTGCACCTATCGAAAGGCGAGCATTACGCGATGTCGTTATTGCTATTGATGCCGGCCACGGCGGTAAAGATCCAGGGGCTATCGGCTATGCTGGCACCTATGAGAAAACTGTCGTACTTCAAATAGCAAAACGCTTAAAACGCTTATTGGATGCACAACCGGGTATGCGTGCCGTACTCACCCGCAGCAATGACCGTTACTTGACCTTACGTACGCGTACAAATATAGCGCGCAAAAACCGTGCTGATCTGTTTATATCTGTCCATGCTGATGCTGTCGAAAGTCGCCGTGCTTATGGCTCATCGGTGTATGTCTTATCTAAACGTGGTGCCAGTAGTGAAGCCGCTAAAATTCTAGCGCGCTCACAAAATGCTGCTGATATGATCGGTGGTGTCTCATTAGAGGGTAAGGATAAGGTCTTACAACATGTCATCTTAGACCTCTCACAAACAGCCACCATCGATGCCAGCACTGAGCTGGCTGATAATGTAATTACTAATTTATCACGCCTAGGTAAAACCAAGAAAAAGGTTGGGCATGCCGGCTTTGTAGTCTTAAAGTCACCTGATATACCTTCCATCTTGGTTGAGACCGCCTTTATTTCAAATCGTAAAGAAGAGAAAAAGTTGCGCTCGCCGAAGCATCAAGAAAAAATGGCAAAGGCTATCTTTAATGGGATTAGGCGTTATCTAGAAGATAACGCCCCAGAAGATAGTAAGTTAGCGCAGGCACCTAGCAGTAGGAATAATAATCAACATATTATTCGCCGCGGTGAAACACTATCAGGTGTTGCTCAGCGATACGGTGTCAGCGTAAAGGCCTTACGCTTAGCCAACGGCATCAAGGGCGATAAGATTCATGCTGGACAAAAGCTTAAGATCCCCAGAGCTTAAGCTGAGTGCTTTCAAGGCTAACTACGCCTTGAAAATAGAACGCTGCCAAGCAGAGGTTAGCACTCGATCAACCGCCGCTTGTGCACTACCCATGACCTTCTCAGAGAGTGACTTCGGCACGATATGACTGACCTCGTAAATATCTGCCACTGCACTTAATTGCCATAGGTAGTCATCACTAGTCATGAGCTCATCAATAAGATTGAGTTCTAGGGCACGGCGACCATACCAATGCTCACCCGTTGCAACCTTAGTAAGATCAACAGCTGCTCTTTGCTCATGAATAAAGTCCTTAAATAATTCATGCGTATCTTCTACCTGCTCCGTGAATTTGGCACGATCCTCATCGGTGTTTTTACCAAACATGGTGATAGTTCGCTTATTTTCACCAGCTTTAATCATCTCAAAGTCAACGCCATTTTTATCCAATAGCCGACTGAAATTAGGCATCTGTGCGATCACACCAATTGATCCAATCACAGAAAAAGGTGCCGCCACTACTTTATCCGCAACACAGGCCATCATATAACCACCACTGGCAGCCACCTTATCCACCACCACGGTTAGCGCTAAGTCATGCTGCTTAAATCGAGTCAACTGTGAGGCGGCAAAACCATGCTCATGCACCAGACCACCGGCATTTTCCAAACACAAAACCACCTCATCATTTTTATCTGCCACCGACAAAATGGCACTGACTTCCTCGCGTAAATACTTGGTCGCTGATGCTTTAATATTGCCTACAAAACGAAGTACAAAAACACGTTGACGGCTCTCTTCCTTTTTACTCTTAGCAGCTTTCTTTTGTGATTTTTGAATTTTCTTAAAGGCTTTCTTTGACAACACTTCACGCTGCACATGCTCTTTTGTCTTTTCGTATCGCTGCGTCACATTCTTAATCTGCAAACGGTTGGCATGCTGGCCACGTGCTGCAAGAGAGGATATAAAACCGATTACCAATACAAACATTATGACTAAGGTTATCGTTTTAGCGAAAAATAGACCGTAGTCTAAGAAGAATTCCATCATGCTATTTTCTCTTTAATCTAAGCTACATTGAGCTATTTTAATTATGATTCGGTTCAAACTCAGCAAACCACTGACCAACTTCCGCCTCACTCGGCGGCATATAACAGAGACCGCGTAAATCAAGCCTGCCCTGCTCATCAAGCTCCGCTCCATTCAAAACCGTTTTGAAATCACCGCCCGCTAATAACTGGTGTGAGATAGTGGTGAAATATCGCTGCACATAATTATGCCGTAATAAATCATGCAGCAACTCTGGCCCTGCCACCAAATAAACGGAACGGTAACCCTGCTGTTGCAGAAATGACATCATCGGCTCTACATCCACTAAACGACCACTACCAAAGTGTAATGGTTCCCTGCCTTTTTCTCGCCAGTAATCAAGACGTTGAGGATGCGCTTCAGCAGCGGTTGCTAGATGCACATTTTGATTATGTTCATCCAGCGAGTCATGCCATGGGAAATCCATCGAGCCACTAATAATCATAACGTCAGGAGCTGGTTTTAAACCCTGCTGTAGACGCCAATCATGTAAATACTGAGACTCTGCATGTTCTGGCAACTGTAAAATATTTCCTAAACGCTTAGCCTGCAGTGAACGCATGTAACCACCGTGCGTAATAATGCAGTCAGCATGAGCATAAAGCTCTAAGAACAAGCGAAAATCTAAGCTCGACTTTAAGCGCTGCGGAAGTTGGTACTGCTGACTCTCACTGTCAGCTAGGGCAATACGACCATCAAGGCTGGATAAGAAATTGGCATAAACCAAAGGTATCTCGCCCTCTTCAGCAGCAATTCTACCCGGTCTAAGATATAATCCCTGAACAGACTGCGCCTCCCCAGTAGGGGGGAATAAGCGTGTAATTTTTTCCATCACAACGAAACCTCTGCCGTGGCCTTACCAAAAATTCAAACTGCAATACCCCTACGCCGATACAAATACGGCGAATATACAGCCACCTTACTCGGTGACATCAGTAGCAGCGATGGTACGAATTACCGCTTTCTGATGGCTCTAGTGAAAGATGGTGGGACTGATCCAGAAGTATACATTACCCATGAGGAAACCGCGGCGGGATCTGCTGATCGCTATCAAACCCGTGTCTTGACTGCAGATAATGAGCATATTATCAATCAGCAAGCGGAGGCCTTAAATCAAACTGCCTTTTCTGATTTTGCTCTCAATGGCATTCAACAAATGTTTGGGCTTAGTGATGAACAAGCCGTTCTGCTCAGCTAGAACTTAGAGGTAATCGCCATGTCCCAGTCGATCAAAAAACTGCCAGACACCTTGATTAACCAGATTGCGGCTGGTGAAGTCATCGAACGACCTGCCTCGATTGTCAAAGAACTGGTTGAAAACAGTATCGATGCAGGGGCCAATAGCATTAGCATTGAGCTGGAACAAGGCGGTATGCAACGCATCTCCGTTCGCGACAACGGCAAAGGCATCCCAGCTGATGAAATCACGCTGGCACTGACACGACATGCCACCTCGAAAATAGAAAGCTTCGATGACTTACAGCGTATTAGAAGTATGGGCTTTCGTGGTGAGGCACTCCCTAGTATTGCCTCTATTTCGCGCTTTAGCTTAAGTTCACGCAGCGTAGACAGTGAGCAGGCATGGCAGATTATTGTTGATGGCGGCCGTATTGATGAGAGCGCTGATGATGGCTTATTAAAGCCCGCAAGACAGGCGCAGGGCACCCACATAGATGTCAATGATATCTTCTTTAATACCCCGGCACGGCGTAAGTTTCTGCGCGCAGAAAAGACCGAGTTTAATCATTGTGAACAGGTGGTTAAACGCGTTGCCTTAGCGCATTTCAGCTGTGCCTTTGAGCTGCGTCACAACCAAAAAACTATTTTTTCATTGCCGCCAGCACTCGATCAAGAGTCACAGGAGCGTCGTCTACAAACGCTTTTAGGGCGGAGCTTTGTTGAGAACCTGCTGTATTTTGAGCATGAGCATGATGGCAAACGCTTGCATGGCTGGTTAGCCACACCAAGCTTTTCACGCTCACAAGCAGACATGCAGTATCAGTTTGTTAATCAGCGTCATGTTCGCGATAAAACAATCTCACATGCAATCAAGCTTGCCTATCAAGATGTCCTTTTTCATGGTCGACAACCGGCCTATGTGGTTTTCCTTGAGATTGAGCCCAACACCCTAGATATCAATGCGCACCCAGCAAAGACAGAGGTTCGTTTCCGTGACAGCCGTTCCATTCATGATTTTTGTCGGCATACACTGAAACAGCTTCTCAGCGAATTCCGAAGCGCTCCAGTTGATCATGATCAACTCAATAAATTAGCCAGCTATGCTGGGAGCTCTTATCGCGCACCAGAACAAACTCGGTTGAATACCTCGGCGGTTATGGAGCAGGCTGCACAGCTCTACCCTGCTAGCCAACAAAGCAGCCAGACATACCCTACTTTGCAGCAGCCATTAAGCAGTGCCAGCATTGATGAAATGGCTGTTTTTGGTCAGCAGGCAGTCCAGTCTAATGACTCTATTCCAGCTTTAGGCTATGCCTTGGGTCAACTTCATGGCATCTATGTATTAGCTCAGAATGAGCAAGGTATGGTGCTCGTTGACATGCATGCAGCGCATGAGCGAGTCGTCTATGAACAACTCAAGGCACAACGTTTAGATCTGGCCCCGCAGCAACTTCTAATGCCATTAAAGGTTAGCCTAAGCGCTAGTGAAGTACGCTTTGCTAGCGTGCATCAAGCCTTATTTAGTGAGCTCGGTATACAACTGGATTTACTCAGTGATGAGCAGATCGTAGTGCGCTCAGCGCCGTCATTGTTGAATGATACTGATATCGCCAGCGTCGTTCGTGACATGCTCTCGGATCTCAATGAGAGTGGCGAAAGTGATCGCATCGAACTTTTACGAAATGAAGCACTTTCTAGCATGGCCTGTCATGGCTCTGTCCGTGCTAATCGTAAAATGACGCTATTGGAAATGAATGCCTTATTACGAGCGATTGAAGAAACAGAGCGCAGTGGCCAATGCAATCATGGCCGACCAACATGGATCCAACTCAGCATAGCTGACCTCGATAAACTGTTCTATCGCGGACGTTGAAGCATGGCTGCTGCGGTTATTTTTTTAATGGGGCCCACTGCCAGTGGTAAAACAGATTTAGCGATTGAGCTCTGTCGCCAGCATCGCTGTGAAATTATCAGCGTCGACTCCGCATTAATTTACCGTGACATGAATATTGGTACGGCCAAACCCAGCAACACCGTTTTGGCTGATACACCCCATGCCTTACTTAATATCCGTAATCCAGATGAGCAGTATTCAGTCGCTGAATTCTGTAACGATGCCAACCGCCAAATCGACGCTATCCTCGGCCGTGGCCATACGCCATTATTAGTCGGCGGCACCATCCTCTATTTTCGTGCGCTTCAGTTTGGACTTTCAGAGCTGCCCGCAACAAACCCTGTGATTCGTCAGCAGCTCGAAGCAGAAATGCAAAGCAAAGGCTCTGCCGCCTTACATTCTCGACTCAGTAGTGTTGACGCCACTGCGGCGACACGCATTCACCCAAATGATCGTCAACGCATACAGCGCGCCTTAGAAGTCTTTGAGAATACAGGCCGCAGCCTCACATCGTGGCAACAAAAGCCACAGTTTACCCGCGATGATCTAGACATTCATGCCTGGGGACTATTTCCTGAAAATCGGGCCTGGCTACATCAGAATATCGAAAAACGTTTTGACTGGATGTTAGAGCATGGTGCGGTTGAGGAGTTACAGGCCTTACGCCAAAACTGGACTCTTTCAGCCAGCATGTCTTCAATGCGTTGTATTGGCTATCGCCAGATATGGTCCTATCTAGAAGGCGATATCAGTTATGCGGAAATGCGTGAACAAGGCATTGCTGCTACCCGACAGCTCGCCAAACGGCAGCTCACCTGGCTGCGCAGCTATCCTAAAATTGGGCTAATTGACCCAGTAGTACACCCCATTGCACACTTAGCAAAGGAAATCAGTTGCAACCTGCCAGCTAGTAACTGCTAAAATAATTAATATCTCTCGCCGGTTGGGGAATTAGCGCAGAGTAATACAATAAAAATAACAATTAACGTTAAGAGTGCAAACCTCATGTCGAAAGGTCAAACTTTACAAGAACCCTTCTTAAACGCCCTACGCAAAGAAAAAATTCCTGTCGCTATCTACCTAGTTAATGGCATCAAATTACAGGGACAGATCGATTCTTTTGATCAATTTGTGATCGTGCTTAAGAACACCGTCAACCAAATGGTTTACAAACATGCGATTTCAACCATCGTGCCAACAAAAGCAGTAAATATTCCATTTACTGACGCTGTTGAATAGTTTTCTTTGCAGTAGCTGGGGCAATGCTTAGTGTTTGAACGTCCGCAGAGTGGCGAAAGCGCGCTCTTAGTCCATCCCGCATTTGGCCGCAGCCCTGATCCCGCTGATACTGAAGAATTTAGACTCTTAGCTAAATCAGCAGGTGCCGATATCCTAGATATCGTGCTCTATTCGCGTGCTAAACCAGAATCTCGCTTCCTTATCGGAGGCGGTAAACTCGAAGAGCTCGCTGAAAGAGTAGAGGCTGAAGGTATTGAATTGCTCCTCTTTAATCATGCTTTATCGCCTAGCCAAGAACGTAATATTGAGAGCGCCTGTCACTGCCGCGTACTCGATCGCACCGGCTTAATCCTTGATATCTTTGCACAACGCGCACGCTCCTATGAGGGCAAGCTACAGGTTGAGCTTGCCCAGCTTCGGTATATGTCGACGCGCCTAGTGCGTGGCTGGACTCACCTAGAACGGCAAAAAGGTGGTATCGGTATGCGCGGCCCCGGGGAAACCCAGCTAGAGACCGATAGACGTCTACTTGCGGTGCGCGTTAAATCTTTAGAAAAGCGTTTAGCCAAGGTGCGCTCGCAGCGAAACCAAGGGCGCCAAGCACGCCGCAAGAAACCTATTCCTACGGTGGCCCTAGTCGGCTATACCAATGCCGGCAAGTCGACGCTGTTTAATACGCTTACCGATAGTAAGGTCTATCAGGCGGATAAACTCTTTGCGACATTGGATCCAACCCTGCGGCGCTTACAACTGGAAGGCTTCGATGAGATCATCCTTGCTGATACCGTCGGCTTTATCCAAGATTTACCACATGACTTGGTTGAGGCTTTCCACGCTACCCTGCAAGAAACGGTTGAGGCAGATTTACTCTTACATGTTGTCGATGCCTCGAATCCTCAGCGTAATGAGCATATTCGTGAGGTTAACGCCGTCCTCGAAATGATCAATGCAGAGCACTGCCCGCAGGTGTTGGTCTACAACAAAATCGACCAGATTAAGCAGTTACCGCATGTCGATAGGGGTGATGATAATCAGATCAGTCGCATCTGGGTTTCGGCCTTAGAGAACGATGGCTTATCGTTATTGCACTCGGCGATGGTTCAATTTTTTAGTGAAAGTCATAAAACTGTGAACTTACAACTGCCTCCAGCTCAGGGTGATCACCGCGCTTTACTGCACCAACATAACGCAGTCCTAGCCGAATCCTTTGATGCTGAGGGGTTTTGGCAGATAGAGGCACGTATAAGTGCAGAGCTTATGTCACGCTTTGAGGTTTATATCGTCACAGAGACCACTACAGAGCATGAACAAGAGAATGCTGAAATTTTGCTGAAGAGTGAATAGAATAGCCTCAACATTTATTTAAACTTACTGCGGAGTCAACATGCCCTGGAACACCCCAGGTAACAACAACGATGATCCTTGGAATCGTAAATCGAATAACCAAGGACCACCGGATCTCGATGAAGTCTTTCAGAAGTTAGGACGCAAGTTTGGAGGCCTCTTCGGCGGTTCCGGCGGCGGTTCTAACTCATCTTCAAACTCGCCTACGGGTTCATCTAGCATTGGCCTGATCGCAATCTTTATTGTTGCTATCGTTTGGGGAATGTCAGGTATCTACAAGGTGACTGAAGGTGAAGCTGGCATCATTCTTCAATTTGGTAAATACAAAGAGACCACCGACTCTGGCCTACACTGGCATATTCCTTTCCCAGTGCAGTCGCTATATATAGTCGACACCCAGCAGGTACGGAGTGCTAGACATCAGACCACGATGCTAACGCGGGATGAGAATATTGTAGAGATTATTCTTGCCGCACAGTATCGAGTGAAAGATGCCCCTGGTTATCTGTTTAATCTACGTGGCCCAGAAATCACTCTAAAACAAGCGATGGAAAGTGCTATTCGTGAAATCGTCGGTAAGAGTGAAGTCGACTTTGTCTTGTATGAAGGATTAGAAGTTATTTCTTCTAGTACGAAGACACTGATGCAAGAAATCTTAGACCGTTATGATGCGGGTATTGAGATTACTTCCCTCAACTTAGAGAAGACACAGCCCCCAAGCCCGGTACAAAACGCCTTTGATGACGTGATTAAATCACGTGAGGATTTGGAGCGTTACATTCAGGAAGCAGAAGCCTACGCTAATACCATCGTGCCGCAGGCTCGAGGTGAAGCGGCACGCATCACTGAAGAAGCAACTGGTTATAAAGAGGCCATTGTCGCTACCGCAGAAGGTGAATCTGAGCGTTTCTCAGCATTACTGACTGAATACAGAAAGGCACCCAGCATCACTCGCGAACGTCTCTATCTGGAAGCGACTGAGGCAGTCTTTAGCAACAGCACAAAGATCATGCTCGATGTTGAAGGTGGTAATAACCTGATGTACCTACCGCTAGATAAGCTCATCCAGAACGCACCATCACGATCGAACAACAGCAATACGGGTGCGGCTAACACCTCATCTAGCTTTGGTTCATCAAGCTCATCAGAGATACCACAACGCCCAAGTCGTGGCAGGGAGAATCGCTAATATGATCACTAAAATCATTGCTGCCCTTATTGCTGTCAGTATTATTATCTACAGTAGCTGTGTTTACACTGTAAACGAGACGCAACGTGCCATTCTATTGAAGTTTGGTGAAATCATGGAGGCTGACATTCAGCCTGGCCTGCACTTCAAACTACCGATCATCAACGATGTGAAGTATTTTGACTCGCGTATTCTGACACTGGATGTGAAACCTGATTTATTCCCAACCAGTGAAAAGAAATACGTCTATGTTGATTTCTTCGTGAAATGGCGTATCGATAATGTCCGTGACTATTTTGTTGCTACCGGTGGTATCGAGTCACGTGCCAATAGTCGTCTCAGCCAGATTACAAAAGACGAACTTCGTGATGTTATTGCGGCGCGAACCATTAAAGAAGCCGTCTCTGGCGAGCGTTCAGAAATCATGAATGCATTGATCGTTAAGACCAATGAAATCTCAAAAGAGTTGGGCATTAAAATCGTCGATCTACGCGTCAGCCGTATTGATTACACTGAAGACATTAGTGATTCAGTTTATGAACGTATGCGTGCAGAACGTGATCGAGTTGCAAAAGATTTTCGTGCTCGTGGACGAGAATCAGCGGAGCGTATTCGTGCCGCTGCTGACCGCCAACGTCAAGTCACGCTAGCAGATGCCTATAAACGATCTGAGCAGTTACGCGGTGAAGGTGATGCCATAGCAGCCGATGTTTACGCACAGGCTTACGGTGCAGATGAAGAGTTTTACACATTAACTAAAAGCTTAAGCGCTTACAAACGTACATTTAATTCCAAAAATGACGTTTTAGTGCTGAAGCCAGACTCTCAATTCTTCCGTTACTTCAATCAATCAGGGAAGTAGGCCTTAGCGCTTACCACCTCATTTGACAGTTTGTTAGCAGCAGTCGCCCTCGATACCTAGTCGAGGGCCTGTTGCCAACATTATCAACAGAGCCATTATCTTTGAGCTATCGCTAGATTAAGTTCACTGCCAGATACAAAAATTCACTGATTAGGCTTAGTCCAGACCGCTAGTCATGTTATTCTTCCTGCTGTTAGTTAATCGTTAAACTGAAGCTACTGCCATGAACTCCCGTACCCGCTGGTTACTACCTACTGGTATTCAAGAAGTGTTACCCAATGATGCGGTAATCCTTGAAAACCAACGCCGAAAACTTCTCGACCTATTCCGCTCTTGGGGTTATCGACTAGTCATACCTCCTTTTATTGAATTTGTTGATTCATTGTTATTAAAAGACAGTGATGACCTTAATATACAAACCTTTAAATTTACTGATCAGATGTCCGGACGCACACTCGGTGTGCGCGCAGATATGACGCCGCAGGTTGCGCGCATTGATGCCCATATGCTCAAAGAAGAAGGCGCTAGCCGCCTCTGCTACTGTGGCACGGTACTACTGACTCAGGCTGAATCTGCCGGCGGCACACGCAGTCCTCTGCAGATAGGTGCTGAACTCTACGGTGATGCCAGCATTGAAAGTGATGTTGAAGTTATTCGCATGATGCTAACGGCTATAACAGAGACTGGTATCGACAGCCCTTTACTCGACTTAGGGCATGCTGGCATTTTTGATATTTTATGTGCTGGCATTGAGCTGACTGGCGATGCTAAGCAAGAGTTATTTTCTATCTTGCAGCGCAAATCAGCACCCGACATGCAAACCTTTTTAGACGCCCTAGATTGCAACAGCACTCAAAAAACAGCGATCGCCGCCATGAACCAACTGCACGGTAATGCCGAAGTACTACAACAAGCGAAAAGCTTGTTAGCCGTTGCCGGGCCGAGCATGAGCCGCGCCATTAACAAATTAGAGGCACTCGCTGAGAAGCTGGGCAAACGTCTGAGCACACAACAGCTTCACTTTGATCTTGCTGAAGTTCGTGGTTACCATTATCAGAATGATCTAGTCTTTGCCGCCTATGACCAAAGTAGCGGTGCCGAGTTAGCTCGAGGTGGCCGTTATGACAATATCGGTGAAGCATTTGGCCGCGCTCGTCCAGCGACAGGCTTTAGCGCAGACTTAAAACAGTTACTAAAACTTTCACGACTAGAGAGTGATTCGCAAACGGCAATCTTTGCCCCCTTAAGTGATGACCCAGCACTAGACCAACTTATTACTGAACTCCGCAATTCTGGCGAAACCATTATTGCCGGCCTAAGTTCATCAGACACCGCTCAATCCAGCGCCTGTAATCGGCAGCTGCAGCAAAACGGCGACATCTGGGCTATCAAGGAAGCTTAATCATGCAAAAGAATATTGTAGTCCTTGGCGCCCAATGGGGTGATGAGGGTAAAGGTAAGATTGTCGACATGCTGACCGCCAAGGCTGATGCCGTGGTACGCTTTCAAGGTGGGCATAATGCCGGACACACTATTGTGGTCGGTGAAGACACCACCGTATTACATCTCATCCCTTCTGGAATTTTGCGTCAGGAAACCACCTGCTTTATTGGCAATGGTGTGGTTTTATCTCCAGCAGCGCTATTAGAAGAGCTCGCCATGTTAGAGAAACGCGGTGTTCACTCACGTCAGCGTTTGTTTCTATCAGAAGGTTGCCCACTGATCCTGCCCTACCATATCTTAATTGATCAGGCGCGCGAGAAAGCACGTGGGAAACAGGCTATTGGCACCACAGGGCGTGGCATTGGCCCTGCTTATGAAGATAAAGTAGCACGTCGCGGCTTACGTCTCGGTGATCTACTACAGTTTGATAAGGCGATGAGTAAGTTAGAAGGTGTCGTTGATTATCATAATTTTGTCTTAAAAAATTACTTCCAACATGAAACCTGTGATCTGAATCAGCTTAAAGATCAATGCCAGGCATGGGCGCAAGAACTGAGCCCGATGATCTGTGATGTCACAGACCGTCTGCATAGCTTACAAAGACAAAATAAACGCATCCTCTTTGAAGGCGCACAGGGTACCTTGCTTGATATTGATCATGGCACCTACCCCTTCGTAACCTCATCCAACACCACCGCTGGCGGTGTCTGTAGTGGTAGTGGTGTCGCGCCAACCAGCATTGATTATGTTCTAGGCATTGTGAAGGCTTACACGACACGCGTTGGTGCAGGCCCCTTCCCAACTGAACTGGCTGATGCTGTCGGTCAAGAACTAGGTGAACGCGGCCATGAATTTGGTGCCACCACGGGCCGCCAACGGCGTTGTGGTTGGCTCGATGTAGTCTCACTAAAACGTGCCATGCGCGTTAATGGAGTGAGTGGTATTTGTTTGACTAAACTAGACGTCATGGATGGGCTAGAAAAAATCAACATCTGCATCGCTTACCGCTTTAATGGCAAGTTAGTTGACAGCCTCAGTATGGATGCTGAAACACTAGCCGCCTGCGAGCCTGAGTACATCACTCTTCCCGGCTGGCAGAGCCCTACTGTTGGCGCCACTGACTATTCTAAGCTACCTCAGAAAGCTCGTGATTATATCGATAAAATAGAAGCGCTCTTAGAGACCCCAATCGACATCATATCAACTGGCCCAGAACGTCAGCAAAACGTTATCCGCAAAGAGCTTTTTTAATAGTTATGCTGCATTAAGACCTGAGTAAGCTGATGACCTTAGAAGCGATTAAGTTTTTCTCTGTTATCGGCATGTTTAGTCTGCTTTTTATAGGCGAACAGCTGTTTCCTTATTTCAGCACGCATCGACAGCCTTTCATTCATGCCCTGCGTAATATTGCATTAGGCCTCTTCAACAGTTTAGTGAGTTTAATTCTCCTCTTTACGCTACTCAAAGGCGTTGAGCATTGGGCTGATATCCGGCAGTTTGGCCTGCTTAATCAGCTACAACTCAACGCGGCTATCAGCCTCATTCTTGCGCTGCTTAGCATCGATCTTTGGCAATACCTATGGCATCGCATGAATCATCGCCTGCCTATGTTATGGCGCTTTCATCAGGTGCATCACTGCGATACAGAAATGGATGCTAGCACTGCTGTTCGCTTTCATATTGGTGAAATACTGCTCTCAGGCTTAACCAAAATTCCACTTATCCTTATCTTCGGGCTGAGTATCGAGCATCTCATTATCTATGAGATTATTGCTCTACCCGTCATATTATTTCACCATAGTAATCTACGTATTCCAGCCTCATTAGATCACTTACTACGTTATTTCATAGTCACACCTCATCTACATCGGTTACATCACTCTGAGCAAGCAGAAGAGACTAATAGCAATTACAGCAGCCTCTTTAGTGTTTGGGATCGACTACTCTTGAGCTTTCAATCACAGGCCTTAGATGATCATTTCAAACTAGGTTTAGGTAAGGCTTACTCACAATCAGACCATAGTAGTTTAGGTGGGTTATTTTCGCTTCCATTTAGTAATAAATATCACACAATAAATTAAGACTCCCTCACCCTGCCATTTCTAACAGCGAACCTATTAATTATACCTATCAATTATAGTGTATTGATATAATTTACATGAATTAAGTTCACTCCATCAATCATCGCGATACGCGCACCACTGATTCGTTTTACTCTGATTTTAAGCGATTTAAATCGCTTAACTAGAAGGAACAGGACGTTCCTTAGCAAGCAGCATTACACCATCTAGTGTATGTGCAGGTAATAGAACAGGGAGTTCAGTATGGTGAAAGGAATCACCCTAAGCGTCACAGCATCCATAATCATAATAACGGGATGTGGTGGTGGAGGAGGTGGAGGTGGCGTTGGTAATATTCCAACCAACGTCAGCTTCATTAGTCATGAAGAAGAATATCAAGCTCAGTACGGACTCAACAAAATCAATACTGCCAACGCCAATCTAGGTGGCAGCACTGGAGAGAATATTCGCATAGCCGTTATCGATACAGGTATTGACGGAAATCATCAAGAATTCAATCAAGGCACCATCTTAGGCAGCGACTTCTCAGGCAGCAGCGGTGGTCATGCTGCCGATATTCAGGGCCATGGCACACATGTCGCAGCAATTATTAGTGCTGAGAAAGACAATTTCGGCATGCGCGGTGTGGCCTATACGGCACAGCTTTATTCATACCGCACAGCCACTAATAGTGGTGACCTATTTGCACTTAATAGCGATGCGGGTCGAGCAGCGGTATACCAACAGCACATCACTGACAACATCCAGATCTCTAACAATAGTTGGGGTTCAACATCTAACATTCTAAATTATAATGAGGCCGATCTAAGAGTAACAGATTCGTTATCTATAGCGGCTATGCGTAGCGCTCAAGAGAATGGCACCATCTTTGTCTTTGCGGCAAATAATAGCTATCAAGATGAAGTCAGCAAAGAAGCTGGCCTACCCTACTATATCAATGAACTTACTGATCAATTCCTAACGGTGATGGCGGTTGATAACAACCTCAAAGAAGCAGCCTTTAGCAATCGCTGTGGCGTTGCCGCAGACTTTTGCTTAGCCGCACCCGGCAAAAGAATTTATTCTGCAAAGACAGGTGGCGGCTATACCTATAAGAATGGCACATCAATGGCTGCGCCCCATGTCAGCGGTGTCTTAGCCTTAGTCATTAATCAGTTTCCCAGCCTATCTGCAACTGATGTTGTCAATCGTGTGAAAGCAACAGCAAGCTTAGATAATCTCACAAGTTATTCAGGTTGCACCTTAGAAAGCTGTGGTGAGAATGAAATGCGTGCAGTTTTTGGCCATGGCCTGGTCAACGCCCAAGCTGCCGTCAATCCTGTTGGGGTTCTGTACTACCCGATGCCAGGCTCAAAGGAAAAAACAAAAAAACCTGTACTTAATGTTCCTGATGGTCTTGGGCAGGACTTTAGAAAATGGGTGGCCAATCTTAATGTTGCCATGTTTGATGATTTTGATAATGCACGTTTTATGCGAAAAGGCAGTGATGTCTTCAACAGCAAAGCCCAAAGCACGGCAGCATTAATTGCTTACAGCCCTAATCAAAGCAAGACGCTGTTAAAAAGCAACCAAAGCTCAGGATTTAGCACTGAGTTTGGGCACTATAGTCAAAGCTATGCCATGGGGAGTAACGCTTATCCTGTCTATTTCAGCTCCTCATTACGCACTATGAACCTTGCCAGTGCAAACTTCTGGGGGGATCTTTCTGGTCTGCTAATACAACCCAGCTTTATTCCAAATCAATTACATGAACAGATTGAAATGCCGTTATATCAAGGTAAGTTCCTTAGCCTACGTCCCTTCATGCAAATCGCTAAAAAGACACAATCAGATTTAGCCGGTTTTGGTTTCAATCTTCTTTGGCAATATAAAGACACACAGTTACTCAGCAGTCTAAGTCATAGCAAACAAAACCTCAGCCTTGGTGTTAATAAAGCATATGACCGCAGTCAGCAGCAGATTCAAAGTATAGAAATTGGGCTGCAACAGCCTTTAACTGAGAGCACTATGTTTTTCTTACGCTCAGCTTATAGTCAGCTCAATACAGATCCAGCGAATACACAACAATGGGGATTAAAACAGGCAAATCTGATGCGTCTCAGTAGTGGCTTAGAGATAAAAAATAAAAACTTTAAAGTTGTATTTGGCCTCTATGACCCAGGGCATTTCACAGAGGGAGAGGTTAGTTTGTTTGTCGCCAAAGGCATCAACAAGAACAAACAAGTTTATTATGAAGAAGAGCATTTTGAATTAAAGACTGAGCAAAGACTGGCAGGATTTTTTGCTGCTAAAGGCCATTTCATGCTTGGCGGAAAACAGGCTGTTGATATCAGCCTTAGTATTCAGCAGTCACCTTATAAGCGGAGACATGTTGATCAGGCCTCGTTAAGCGCTGCCTTTGATTTTTGATAGCAATAACAGAGAAAAAGAAAGGTCTGTCTGCATCCTGCATTGGCATCTCGGCCAATGCAGGAAAACAGTTAAGGCTGCACATAGAAAATGTATATGATGCTGAGAAGGTAATAAAACGACATTACTGTGCTACTCCAGCCCTCCCTGCTTGACCCTAAGCCCCTCTAGAATAGTCCTACATTTAGCTTAAAAAAGCCTAGCGCTCAAGCGAGATAATCTATCGTCCCTCATACAGTTTTTGCACCCATCTATGTTGCCCTCGCGCCTTCACTCGATGCAGCGCAAAGAGTGAGCCTTGATCACGCAAACTATTTTGGCTGGTATAATATTTTCCATTCTTTACGATCAAACAGAAAAGACTGAAACCCGCAGTTATGCAAGCTTAGTCTGAAGCCTAGGACAAGATTTTAAAAAATACCTGAACTATCTATTGTCGTCAGAAGCATCTAACAAACAGTCTCTAGCTTAATCTACTCCTGTTCTGCTTGCGTCTTCTTCAACCTTGAACTCAGCCCTAAGGAGTCAGTCAATAACGGCATAGACTCTCGCCTGCACTTCAACTTTGAGCTGAGGCCTTCTTGAAATCTAGGCTTAAGTTAGCATGCCTTTGTCTTTGATAAATTGTATGATTTCGGCCAAACCTTCTTCCTTTTTTAGATTACTAAATAGGAAAGGTCTTTCACCACGCATTTTCTTGGCATCTCTCTGCATGACCTCTAACGATGCACCTACCAATGGTGCCAGATCTGTTTTATTGATGATCAGTAGATCAGACTTGGTAATTCCAGGACCACCTTTACGCGGTATTTTATCGCCTGCCGATACATCAATCACATAAATGGTGAAGTCAGATAACTCAGGGCTAAACGTCGCACTTAAATTGTCACCACCACTCTCGACAAAAATAATATCCAAATTCTTATGCCGTAACTGCAATTCATCAATCGCCGCTAAGTTCATGGAGGCATCTTCACGTATCGCTGTATGCGGACAACCTCCAGTCTCTACACCAATAATTCGATCGGCATCTAGCGCTTCATGCTTAGTTAAAAACGCGGCATCTTCCTGCGTATAAATATCGTTAGTCACCACAGCAATATTGTATTTTTCTCGCATAGCTGAACATAACACGCGAAGCAGAGCTGTTTTACCTGAACCAACCGGGCCGCCTACACCTACGCGAAGTACTCTTGAATTGCTCATATAACTTAACCTCTATGATCTAAATAATCGGGAATATTGGGTTTCATGGTGGCTACTTGCCATAGCAAGGCCGGGTAATGATGTGCCAATGGCATCATCAGTAATTAATAAGGATTGGCTTACGGCTTGTTCAACCACAGGCATTAACGCATCTATCGCTTTTTGTGCTGAGAGCTGTCCAAATAAGGTGAGTTTGGTGGCGGCGGCTACTTGGTTTTCTAACCATGCCCAGGCATAACCTAGAGCAGCATAGTGGGGTGATATGCGCCAGTGTGTGGCGGCAATGGCAAAGGCAGTCACGTAACTGATGTTATGTGGCTTTTCACATTGCTCATTTAAGGTTTTTAATAAATCACCTTCTATGGATAAACCCTGTAGTAAGCGAATCATTGCGTCTGCCAATGCTGTGTCGGTTAAACGCAATTCATAGGATTCTCGACAGGCTAGTACTGTGCTATTCCACTTAATCAATGCTGGAATATCTTGTTGCTCTAACGCTAAACATTGTCGATGCAGTATGGGTAAGTCTAAGGTCGCTACCGATTCGGTTAACTGAACCGATAACCATTCAATAACATCATCGCTGGTGGCTAGCCATTCAGCTTCTAAGGCCCACTCTAAGCCATGTGAAAAGGCATAGCCGCCTACCGGTAATGTGGCGCTACTAAGCTGTAATAAACGCAGCATCGATGCATCGTTAGCTGTTGGTGTTGATGCGCTTGGCAATGCTGTGCCGATGGGCTGCGCTGTATCAGTGATGATGCCCATGAGATCCTTGTTCTTGTTGGCCTTTATCATAGGCGCCAGCTTCTGGATTAAAGATGGCGTTTTCATTGGTTACAGTAAGTCCTAAGCGATGAAGTAATGCTTCAAGGACATGGTCGGGTGTTATGCGCAGCCATTGCTCGCCGACTTGTAAGCGCACATGACGATTACCTAAGTGATAGCAGGCGCGGCTAAATAATTGCCAGTCATCGGTTGATGCGGTAATAACCGGTTCTTCTGCGCCGACAATCGATAAATACTGACCGCAATCGCTAAGTAGTTGATCACCAATACTTAAGACGTTGGCGCGCTCTAAAAATACATCCACCTTTTTGCCTTTTGATGACACTACGCGAAAACGTCTTTTTTCCCGTTGGGCATGGTCTAAAAAAACTTCGTCATTGGCTGGGTGCTCTGTATTACTCGGTAACCATTGGTTAACCATAAGCGTATCGGTGTTCACTATATTTTCTGTGTTAG
>JAQWYM010000065.1 GCA_029253965.1 Gammaproteobacteria bacterium | reverse complement strand
AGAGTTGTAACGGATATATTATTTTACATTAAATAAAGAAGCTGTTAAATGGTATCGATTAGCATCTGAGCAGGCTCGGAAGATTATTTACAATATCTAAGTTACGGCTGCTACCTGTCGCGAACTCAGCGAGGCTGCTACCGCTAGATATTATCTACTGTATGTATTTTCTTATGAATATGCGATGAGCGTTCTGTGCAATTTTCATCGCTCATCTTACATGACAGCTTTATCCCATAATTTTAATATTTCCGCATCACTCAATGGACTGCCATCAGGACTTGTTGTGCCTTCTCTATACTTCAGTATTGTATCGACAATAATTTCATCTCTTGATGTATACGCTTCTGGAACAAACACTGGGGTGTCGCCTGGGCCTTCATATAGCCCTACACGAAGGAATACACTCCTCTTATCGGCACCATTCCTTCTTAGATAGCGCAGTTTTCAGCTGTCAATTTGCCTTTCATGCCATGGTTATAGTCTAGGATTATGAGCGTGACACCCTCTGAGACTTAATTATGATGTGATATCAGCTAGTTTTTTCTAGGTGTATCTTGCGTTTAGGGTAGTTAGATAGAGAGTATTCACCCTGTGTATATTTAGTATCTAAGGATTTTTGAGGCAGTGCCTGTGCTTTACTTAATCTGGGTGTTTCCATCTGCTCAAGTGATTTCTTTCTTTACTCGCAGATCCATATCCAAGTGCTGCACTTCCTTTGACTAATGAAAGTGCTTTATCAGAATCTTGAGTGTATTTCTCACGCGTGCATACCTGCTACCTAAATGGAATTTCGTGGCAGGGTAACTCAGTTCGACACAGCTACCTTTGCATTCTAGAGCAGTACTTTAACACCTGCGCTAGCCATCTGATTAGTGTAACTACTGCGTGAGAAGTCAATATCATAAGGTAGGTTCAATTCTACATTCTCACTTAGCATACCGCTGATACCAGCACCTGCGTTATAAAGCCAAGCAGATGTGTCCAAGCCATTGGTTACAAATGACGAGCCACCACCAGTGAATGCACTTTTCAGTTCAGCGTTGGTATCCAGTGCGTAACTCACACCTCCAAAAAAACTGCACCATGGTAGTGCCTTTCTTCCATTGCAGCACCAAAACGTCTCAAGTATTAAATTCAATTTTGTTATATGGGCCTGATTGCATTGAATTTTTATAGTTGGCATCAATTTTGCAACCTTCATCTTCATACACACAGTTATGAAATAAATATCCACACTAATATTCAATCAATATGGAGTACACAATGAAGAAAAATTCTCTATTAAGCATTTGTTTGTTAACTCTCAGCCTATTTAGTCTGGGTGCGCAAGCCGATGATCATGGCGACACTATTAAGATAGGTGTTTTACATTCCTTATCTGGCACTATGGCAATCAGTGAGACCACATTAAAAGACACTGTTTTAATGATGATCGAAGAACAAAATAAAGCTGGTGGTTTACTAGGTAAAAAATTAGAAGCTGTAGTAGTTGATCCTGCATCTGACTGGCCTTTGTTCGCTGAAAAGATGCGTGAGCTAATCGAAGTACATGAAGTAGATGTTATTTTCGGTTGCTGGACCTCTGTTTCACGCAAATCCGTGTTACCTGTAGTAGAAGAACTAAATGGCCTCTTATTTTACCCAGTGCAGTATGAGGGCGAAGAGTCATCTAAAAATGTTTTCTACACCGGTGCATCACCTAATCAACAAGCCATTCCTGCAGTAGATTATTTAATGGATCAAGGTGTTAAGCGTTGGGTCTTAGCGGGAACTGATTACGTTTACCCACGTACTACCAATAAAATCTTAGAGTCTTATCTAAAGCTCAAAGGTGTTGCTGCAAAAGACATCATGATCAACTACACCCCATTTGGTCACTCTGACTGGCAGACTATTGTCTCTGATATCAAATCATTTGGTTCAACTGGCAAGAAAACTGCTGTTGTTTCCACCATTAATGGTGATGCAAACGTACCTTTCTATAAAGAGCTGGGTAACCAGGGCCTCTCGGCAGATAATATTCCAGTCGTTGCATTCTCTGTCGGCGAAGAAGAATTATCAGGCATAGATACCACACCTCTAGTCGGTCATCTCGCAGCATGGAACTATTTCCAATCAGCTGAGAGCGATGCCAATGACACCTTCATTGAAACCTGGCAGAGCTTCATTGGTGATGATTCACGCGTTACTAATGATCCAATGGAAGCAACATACATTGGTTTTAAGATGTGGGCCGAAGCAGTTAGTAAAGTAGGCAGCACTGAAGTCGATAAAGTACGACCAGCAATGTATGGCCTGTCTTTACCTAACCTAACCGGTGGTACAGCGGTAATGAACTCTAACCACCATCTATCAAAACCAGTACTCATCGGTGAGATTCAAGATGATGGCCAATTTGAAATTGTTTGGCAGACTGAAGGTGAAGTAGTCGGTGATGCTTGGACTGACTTCCTACCAGAAAGCGCAATCATTGTGTCGGACTGGGCTGATCCAGCAATCAACTGTGGTAACTACAACACAGAAACCAAGAAGTGCTCAGGGCAAAACTTTTAAATCGAATCGCTTAAGCTTAAGCATAAGATCATTGGGCACAAGAAGGTGCCCAATAGTCTTTAACCCAGTGAATGACCATGCGCAATTTCGCCCTTCTACTTATTTTATTTGGCAGCTTATTCAGTGCAGGCCTAAGTTGGTCTAACAATATAGAAATAAAATCGGATACCATCTCAGAAACCATATTCCATGACGCTATTAATGGCCTCTCGTCAAAGAGTTTCACAAAGAAAAAAGAATATATACAGGTTATCGCCAACTCAAAAGACCGACAGGCGCCATTCATCCTTCAGCAACTTTTAGATGGCAATATCTATTTTCTGAAGAAAACAAAAACTATCGTTATTGCCAAGTTAGATAATAAGAACGCTGCGATACGTAATGCTATTAGTGGTGTTGATTTAGGTATTATCGCAAAAAAGAGAATTAAAAAAGTAGGCATTAATAATAAGTTAAGACGTCAACTTAAAGTGGAGCTTGCCAAGCTCTCCTTGGACAGTCCGAGCAAAGCAGTGCGCCAGCAAGCAGCTGAAGAAATCCTCAAAGACATCAATGAAATTAGCCTTCAATTATTTACGGACCGGTTAACTATAGAAAAAGATGACTCTATAGTCGAAATCATGCAAACCGGCATTGCTTTATATTCATTCAAGAACGGCAGTGTTGACGAACAACTTAGCGCAGTAAAAACGCTTTCTAATTCGCTCTACCCTGAAGTTAAAAGCACCTTAAGCAATGGCTTAAGAGGTATCACTGGAGATTCTCTAAGCACAGAAAAAAAAGAACTAAAAAAAGCTCTAGAAGTCAGCATAGAAAAAATTGATTTTAAGCTAGGCTGGTATAAACAGCTTGAAAATATCTTCTTTGGTATCAGTCTGGGCTCTGTTTTACTATTAGCTGCAGTTGGCCTAGCCATCACCTTTGGTGTAATGGGTGTCATCAATATGGCGCATGGCGAGATGCTGATGTTGGGCGCCTACACGACCTATATTATTCAGCAAGTCATGCCTAACGCGATTGCTTACTCACCTCTGATCGCAATCCCAATTGCCTTTGTCTTCACTGCACTGGTTGGCGTTATTATCGAACGCAGCGTAATTCGCCATCTTTATGGCCGTCCTTTAGAAACTTTGCTCGCAACTTTCGGTATTAGCTTAATACTGCAGCAAGCAGTGCGCACTATAATCTCACCACAAAATAGAGCAGTCGCTACTCCAGAATGGATGAGTGGCTCTTTGCAAATCAATCCTGCTTTAGCGCTTACCTATAACCGCCTCTATATCATTCTATTTTCGATAGCAGTATTAATCGGCTTAATGCTGCTTTTACAAAAAACACGTTTTGGACTTCAAGTCCGCGCCGTCACACAGAATCGCACCATGGCTAAAGCTATGGGTATTCGTACTGACTGGATCGATGCGTATACCTTTGGCTTAGGTTCAGGTATCGCTGGCATGGCTGGTGTTGCACTTAGCCAGCTCACGAACGTTGGCCCTAATTTAGGCCAAGCCT
>JAQWYM010000041.1 GCA_029253965.1 Gammaproteobacteria bacterium | reverse complement strand
GAACCCTTGCAGATCGTCAACTTCAATTTTAGCACCTTGTACATCAATCGGTATATCCAGCCATACTGGACCTGCTCGCCCGTGTTCCGCCAAATAAAAAGCCTTCTCTAAATGATATCGAATAGTCATTGAATCGGTGATCATTTCACAGTACTTAGTTAATGGTCTTACGATCTCGGTAATATCAATTTCCTGATCACCATATTGCCTTAATGCTAGGCCTGTACTGCGAATAGTCGTTTCATATTTCACTTGGCCAGAGATGACGACCATACCGATAGAATCAGTCCAGGCACCATGCACCCCTGTAATAGTATTAGTACTACCAGGCCCAGTAGTTACATTAACCACAGGGAGCTTATTTGAGTGGCGATAGTAAGCTTCTGCAGCCATCGCACAGGCTTGCTCATGATGATTAAAGATACACTCCAAGCCAGAGTTACTACCCAAAGAATGATTAAGATGCATCGCCCCGCCACCAGTCACCATAAAAACATGCTGCACACCAAGTTCTACAACTTTTTGAGCAACGTAATCAGAGAGTTTCATGATCATATGTAAACCTTGGAATTAATTTTAATACTTCTGCTCTCAGGCTTCATCAGCCATTGCCAGAAGGCCATCTAACGTCTCTTCTCCTGTCAGGCTAGTGCAGGGCAATCCTTGCCTAGCTGACAGTACATTTATCACTGGCATTACAAATTTAGCGCGCTTCGCGAGACCACCAGCCAGTAAATAGGTGTTTTTCTGATGATCAGGATCGACCAGAGATAGAGCCTCGACATATTGCATGAGCCATGATTTAGCTAGGTTTGCCATCATACTTTTTAAAGAGTAATTACCTTCCTGAATGCCTGTTACTGCGCCACCAGAGTTATTGAATTGCCATGATGCTTCAAACACATTTAGATCAACCGTCCGTTCAGCGTTTAATACTTCTTCGGTTGTTAGACTTGAAAACTGAGACCAAAATATAGCAGTGCCTCCACCAGAGATGGCGCATTCATCAATAAAATCAGCGTATACATTGAGTGCCCGGCCTGACGGAATATGTGTGATAGCAGTGAATAAATCATTATTCACACTAAGTCTTAGTTCGAGACTATCAGCATAAGTCTTATCCGCAGCCAATACTTGTGAGCCTGTCCCTAAATTAAGTAGTAGTTCACTTTTTAAAGGAAAGCCAATGCCATGTGCTGCTGCCTGCATATCGCCGACACCGCCAAAGATTTGAAGATCGCGATTACATATCTTGATAGTACCTATTGCTTTACCTGTATTAACAACTTTAGGTAGCACTATTGTTTCTATATCGATACTTATACTAGAGAACAATTCGGCAGACCATTTTTGCTCTTCAATAGAATAAAAACCAGTGCCCGCAGCTAAAGAAGCATGAATGGCTGGCTCAGCCTCACCACCTCTTAGCAGTAACCAATCAGCTAGAGTAAGTATGCGAAATGTAGCGGGAAGTGCATCCTCACGATGGAGGTGAGCCAGAGTAACAAAAGGTAACCCTGAGCGAAGTTTCATACCTGATATTTTTTGAAACTTTTCTGCGATTCCATTCTGCAAGAGCTCTAAGGTAACTTGTTGGTCTTGCCCAGGCTTGCTAGCTCTTTCGTCACGCCAACTAATATAATTACTTATTGGTCTATTACTTTTGATATCTGCAAATAAAATGCCATGCATCTCGACGCATAACCAGAGCCGCCGTAAATCTGTATGACGCTGTAAAAGATCATAAAGAATAGTCTCTAATGCAGTCCAGTAATCTTCTGCTAATATTTCAACTTCACCTTTAAGTCCTCTAATAGGTGAAGGGGCAGAACATTCCGCAGTATCTAGGCTACGGGCATCAGTGACTGACCAAACAACACACTTAATGCGGCTAGCCCCAAAATCAACAAGTAGGACCTTGCTGTTCAAGTGTATTTCATCAGAGTATTGCTAAGACTTTATTAACAGCAGATCGCAGCTCTTGCTCACCTTCAGCATCAAGAGAAAAATCTAAAAAGCGTATCTGACCAATGCGTTCTAATGTGGCAAGTTTTAATACTGTACCTACAGTTTTCTTATCTCGCTTCAGTAAATCTAGCACTCCGTCTAAAGTGGTATTCCTGAAGATATCGACTGACTCGACTGGGATAATCTTTTTCCCTAACTGCATCAATCGATTACGCTCGTCTTTCGGTAAAAGCTGGCGACGATATGAGATTTCATTTTCGACCAATATACCGATAGCTACGGCTGTTCCATGTGGAATTTTGTAGACACTTAAAGCTTCTAAAGCATGTCCAAAACTATGTCCATAGTTCATCGAACGCCTCAAATCTAATTCAAACTCATCAAACTCAACAACTGCTTTCTTGGCTGACAAAGAGCTTGCTGTCATTCGAATAGTAGCTGACATATCGTTATTCAAAAAAGCATCAACCTCTTCCTCAAACACATCAAGAAAGTCTGGGCCACCTGTAATACTCAATCGAAACATCTCGCCAGCACCAGAAAGCCAATCGTTCTTAGCTAAAGTTGCAAGAAAGCCAGCATCGATGATTATCCGCCTAGGTGCGGAAAAGAGAGCCAATAGATTTTTTGTTTTCTTATGGTTTAGTGCAGTCTTACCACCGACTGAGCTATCGCATTGAGCCAACAATGTAGTAGGTACAAATGTCCATGCAATACCACGTTTAAACATATAACAAGCAAACGCGCCCAAATCCTGCAAAATCCCTCCACCAACTATATAAAGCATAGAAGCCTTAGTCACTTCTTGCTCTTCCATAAACTCTATAATCTCAAGCACAGTATTAATCGACTTTGTCTCTTCTGAAGCTTCAATAATATGCGTTGGTATGTCCTTAATAGACTCACTTCTACTTAGATAGTGTTCATAAATATTCTTATCAACAACAAGCAAAGGGGAGTTCTCTTTCAGCAATTCGACAGAAAGCCGATCTCCTGCACCATCACCCTCATAAAAATCCACTCTATAAGGACGAGGACAAGATTCAACAGTAAATCCATCAGCTGCAGGTCGAGCAATTGCTGTCAAAACTTCTTCTTGAATCCTAAATTGACTCATTATAATTTCCTTAAATTAACTCTGGAATCCACCAATAGAAAATCCGCCATCAACTACGATGTCTTGCCCATTGATATATTTATTCTTTTTTGAACAAAGAAACTCTGCAACCTCTGCGATATCTTCTGCTGAACCTAATCTTCCTACTGGAATTCCTGAGACTAGCTTAGCGATCGTTTCTTCTGAGTTATTTTGATATGTCATCTTGGTGCCAATATAACCAGGTGACAGTGAATTCACCAGAACACCATGTGGAGCAAGTTCAATAGCTAATGTTTTAACGGCTCCATTTAAACCATGTTTGGAAATAACATAGGGTAAGCGTCCACTTCTAGCTAGAAAGCCATACAATGATGAGATCACAAGCACACGCCCACAACCCTTAGTTTTCCAATAAGGTAGACAGTTTCGGGCCACTTCAAGGAAACCGAACAGATTAGCCTCGATGGAGTGTCTCAAATCCTCATCATTAGTATGCTCAAATAACCCTGGATTATTGAACCCAGCTGAGTGGATAAGAATATCGAACTCAGGTTTATTGATCTCAAAATAGCGCTTTATTTGATCCGTAGATGTGAGATCGAAATCATTCCTACCTACAGCATCCACCTCACATAATTGTGACTGTAATTTGGTTGCTATAGCTTGTCCAATATCACCTTTCCCACCTAGAATTAAAGCACGCATTAGATACCTGTATTAAAGTCCACGCTCAAGGATAAGACTCTTAAGCTTCTGGTTTTCATTATAAGGACCATCAATATCATCAATACTTAATGCTTGATTAGCTTTTAGGCCTTTCGTTAATTTTTCACCATTTATAATTTCACGGCAAGATAACTGGCCTCTTCTCAACGGGACTGCGAGATAAAAATCCTTCGCTAAACTATCTTTAGTTAATATATACCCTGGCTCTATATCGCATCGCGCATAGACACCTCTAACCAATGCATCCAAGTATTTACTTTCTTTAGTTGAAATCACACGACGTGAATGCCCTGTGCCACCACACATTTCCTGCGCCTTATGGAATGCTTTAAACCAATCATCACATTGCTCGGGTAGAGTACAGTATGAAGAAACAGGGACATCTTCATAATTGATATCGATATGTCGCTCCCAAGTTCTAGCGCCTTTACCATATGAAATCATCATCGATGAATGCCAATCATGGTATTCATGGCTTGATAAACCAACCACATGATTAGGGTAGCGATTTTTTATGTAGTCGATTTGATCTAATTCCAACTCATCATCTTCTGATGGGTAAAGTGAGACGCAATGATTAATAGCTAATGGGATATCTCTTTTTTCAAAAAACCGGACGACATCATCCAAATCTTTTTCTGACGCCCCACCCGTTGAGATAATAGTTGGCTTTCTAGTGCTTGCGATTTTCTCAATCAAAACCCAGTCATTAATATCAGAACTAGCTATTTTAATAATAGGCATTTCAAATTCAACACACAGATCGACTGAGGCTTCATCAAATGGCGTAGCCATTGGAATACAACCCAACTTCTTAACTTCTTCAACCATAGTAGTAAATTGATCTTTACTTAACTTAGTCGCTTCTGTTTTCTTGATATAACGATTTTCCTCATCGCCTTTAAATTCAGGATGAATAAAATCATTGATATCACGAAATTGGAGTTTAATTGCAGCCTTCATATTATTAAATCGAACAATTGTCGCATAATCATGAATAATCTTCATGCCTCTATTCAAACTACCCCAATGGTTGTTTGCAAGTTCAAGAACAAATAAATTCTCAAAGATTTCTTTATCTTTTTGTGAAACATTACTCATTACTCATTGTGTTTTTCCTCTATACCAAATCAAAAATTAACGCCAAGAAACGTTTCAATTTTTTGTACGGAATAATCCAGCATCTCTTCTGTTAATGCTGGCTGAAGTCCTATCCAAAATGTGTTGTTCATAATGACATCTGAATTATTTAAATCCCCTGACACTCTGAAGGCTCTTCCTATCATATAGGGCTGGCGCGTTAGATTGCCGGCAAATAATAATCGAGTGCCTACTTTTTCCTGATCAAGGTAATTAACAAGATCGTTTCGAGCAACACCAGAATTCTCACGCAGTGTTATCGGAAAGCCAAACCATGAAGGATCTGAGTTTTCAGTCACCTGAGGCAGAATTAACAACTCTTCACAACTCTTTAGTCGTTCTTTTAAGAATTTGAAATTGTCTTTTCGTTTTTGAATGAAGGCAGGTGCCTTTTCAAGCTGAGCTAATCCACAGGCCGCCTGCATATCTGTTATTTTGAGGTTATAGCCAAGGTGACTATATGTGTATTTGTGATCATAGCCCTCCGGTAAAGTACCTAGTTTCCAGCAGTAGCGTTTATTACAGGTATTATCTTTCCCTGGTGGGCAGTAACAATCACGACCCCAATCGCGAAAACTCTCAGCAATTGACCTTAATTTACTATTGTTAGTAAATACTGCTCCACCCTCACCCATCGTAATATGGTGTGCTGGATAAAAACTCAATGTACCGATATCACCAAATGTACCGACCATCTGACCGTTATAAGTGGTGCCTAAAGCATCACAGCAATCTTCGACCAACCATAAGTCATATTTTTTACAGAGTGCGGTTATAACCTTAAGGTTAAAGGGATTACCCAAAGTGTGCGCTAACATAATCGCCTTAGTCTTTGGCGTTATTGCTGCCTCAACTTTGCTAGCATCAATGTTATATGTTTCTAGTTCGACATCTACAAAAACAGGTATGGCACCGTATTGTAAGATTGGATTGACGGTCGTTGGGAATCCAGCAGCTACTCCAATTACCTCATCTCCAGGCATAATGGCACGATCCCCTAGCTTTGGACTGGTCAGTGTATTAAACGCTACTAAATTAGCTGATGATCCAGAGTTAACAGTCATCAGGTGTTTTACGCCTATAAAACTCGCTAATTTTTCCTCAAACAAATCATTGAATCGACCTGTTGTTAACCAACCATCAAGCGACGCTTCAACCATCAGCTTTATTTCGGAGGCATCCAGTAATTTACCTGAAGGTGGAATAACCGATTCCCCAGGAATGAACTTTTTCGGTGCTAACGTTTGATTCGCATACTTTTCTACAAGGATTGCAATATCTTCACGCAATGATTCAATATTTTCTTTTTCCATAATCCTTTAAATAATATCCTGATAATAATTAATTTGTTGCAGTGAGATCTCTCTCGCATCAGCCCCAGACCTGTAAGCCTTTGACCAATCAATAATCAAATTCAGACTGTCATCTAATGCCAATATAGGCTCCCAACCCAGCAGAGCTTTTGCTTTTGAAATATCTAGCTTTAGATGACTTGCCTCATGCGGATGGCCACCTTTAGGCGCATCCCATTCCGTCTCATCGCCCCAACGAATTGCCATTTGCTCAACAATCCATTGCACTGGCTTTGCATCTGCATCACTTGGGCCAAAATTCCATGCATCAGCATAGGAGGGGCCATCCTCAAACAGTCTCTCAGCTAACATTAAGTAACCACGCAAAGGTTCCAGCACATGCTGCCATGGCCTTATAGCATCTGGATTACGAATGACTGCTGCATTATTCTGATCAAAGGCTGCGATAACGTCCGGAATCAATCGATCCAAGGCCCAATCACCACCACCAATAACATTACCCGCTCTTGCGGTTGCAATGCCAACTCCATGCTCAGCATGTTTTTCTGAATTAAAATACGACGATCGATAAGCTGCAGTCAGCAACTCACTACAGCCTTTACTGCTGCTGTAAGGGTCATAGCCACCCATCGCCTCGTCTTCTCGATAGCCCCAATGCCATTCTCTGTTCTGATAGCATTTATCAGTAGTCACATTAACAACAGCTCTGACTGAGGATGTTTTTCGAACGGCTTCAAGGAGGTGAACAGAGCCCATAACATTTGTGCTGTAGGTCTCAACAGGATTCTCATACGAATAGCGGACTAATGGTTGTGCTGCCATGTGGATGACAACTTCTGGGCTTGCCTTTTGCATGGCTTGCAAAATTGAATCAGCATCTCGAATATCACCCTCGATCGAGTTCATATCATTAGCCACTTTCGCCTGCTCAAACAAACTAGGATCAGTCGGTGCTTTTAGTGCATAGCCTGTGACATCAGCACCTAAAGCCTGCAGCCAAAGACAAAGCCAACTACCTTTGAAGCCAGTGTGGCCAGTGATAAAGACTCGTCTACCGCGCCAGAAGCTTGCTTTCACTACCACATTTTCCAAGGCGCTTTATTTTCTAACCAAAGACTCTCGAGATTAGTTTTGTCCCGAAGTGTGTCCATAGGCTGCCAGAAGCCATGATGGAAAAAAGCATGAAGTTGACCATCCATAGCAAGACTCTCTAGTGGCTTAGCCTCCCAAATCGTCTCATCCTCTTCGATCAAATCAATCACCTTGGGGTTAAGTACAAAGAATCCACCATTAATCCAACCACCATCACCCTGTGGCTTTTCGATGAACTTATTAATCTTAGTACCCTCTATGCCTAGCGCTCCAAATCGACCTGGGGGCTGTACCGCAGTCATCGTCGCAAGCTCGCCATGAGATTGATGAAACTCAATGGCAGCAGTAATATCAATATCACCGACACCATCACCATAGGTCATGCAAAAGTCTTCTTCTGCAAGATAATCTCTTACACGAGCCAAACGCCCACCCGTTTGTGTAATCTCACCAGTATCTACTAATGTAATTTTCCAAGGCTCTACTTTTTTATGATGCACTTCCATATGATTATTCTGCATATCGATGGTCACATCTGACATATGTAGGAAATAATTCGCAAAGTATTCTTTGATGATATAGCCCTTATAGCCACAGCAGATCACAAACTCATTAATTCCATGAGCAGAATATATTTTCATTATATGCCAGAGAATAGGATAACCACCGATTTCTACCATGGGCTTAGGTTTAATTGCTGTTTCTTCAGCAAGCCGGGTACCAAGCCCTCCAGCTAAAATTACCGCTTTCATAATTCCTCTCCGCCACCACTGGCGACAAATGCATCTTTAAAAAATTGTTTTGCGGGATGTCCCATCGCTCTCATTTTCTGCTCACTGGCTGCAATCATTTCAGATGAGCCACAGGCATATAGCGCTGTATCAGAGAGCATTTGTTTATCATCAGCTAAAAACACGTCTTGGATATAGCCAGATTTAAACGCAGGATCAGCGTCCTCTCTAGACACACACTTTATCAAATTAATACCACTCATATCACTCATATCACTGAATCCTAGCTCAAAAAAATCATCACGGTAACGATTACCCCACAACACTTTGACGTCACCCATTGGACTGTCATTGTCTAAAAGTCGCGCTTCTAACATTGCTTTAATCGGTGCAATACCTGTTCCCGTTGCAAAAAATACTAGCTTATTAGTTTGCGTCTCACGCAGAAAAAAAGTTCCATAAGGCCCCTTAATTCTAAGTAGATCATTTTCTTTTGCTTGATCAAACCAATATTCACTAAACCGCCCATCTGGCACACGCTTGATTATCAGAGTGATTTTACTATCCACTCTAGGCGCGTTAGCAATAGAGTAACTACGGCTCAGCCCAAAGGCTAAAACATCAATATATTGACCTGGATAAAAATCGAGCTTGCTCGATGGTGGTAACCGTAAAGTTACTTGAAGAACATCTTTAGTTAGTAACTGCAAACTATCTATGCGAGCTGGGCATAGCTTGACCTCAGGGACCGCGCGATCTAAAACATCATCACAGGATATCTTTAGTGAACTTAGCGGACTGCGCACACAACTTAAAATCCAGCCTTCTTCACGCTCTTCATCATTCAGACCGAGCTCAGGCGAGATGAGTTTTGTTTCACCACTCAAGACCTTACAGCGACAAGAATTACAGCGGCCAGATTTACAGCTATGCGCAATGTAGACATCATTGCTTAAACCAGCCTCAAGGATCGTTTCAGTCTCTAAACCTTCATACTTAATGTTATTTATAGCTATTTCATGCATAAAATTATTCTAACCGAATATAAACTATATTTCTTATAACAAAGGGCTATAATATTGATTTGTAAATTAAGAATTAACCCCTGTTGATTATAGTATATAAAATGAACTAAGGTTAGGGTTTTCATCCATTTATTCTGGTATCCGGATATTTCATTAAGATGAGCGACAATTTAATCTAGCCAGAGCAATCCCCTAAATGAGAAATCTTTTAATATTTTCCAGTTATTCGGCGGATAAACAGCCTCCAGACTATGTTTTACATCTACTAAAAAACATACAAGATAACTGTGAGATCACTAAAACTATCTTTGTTTGGACCGGAGCAGAGTTATCACAGGCAATCGATGAGGGTTTAAGAGCAAATAACACGGAAGTGATTATACGAGAAAATATTGGCTTTGATTTCGCATCCTATAAGCTTGCCTTAAGCCATGAGAAGCCTCAGGCTTCTGACTATGATGGAATATTTTTTGCCAATGACAGCGTTTATGGCCCGTTTAATGACATGAAAACGGCGGTAAGCGGTCATCAGCAATTCGATATTTGGGGTATGACTGATAGCTGGCAACATACTTATCATTTACAGACTTATTTCTTTTATGTCAGAAATACGGCATTCGATGACATTCAATCATTCTTTCATCAATACAAAAATTATACTCAGCACTCAGATATTGTTAAACAAGGTGAAATGAAACTAAGTCAGTGGTTTTTAGATCATGGCAAAGAATTGGGCTGTAAAGTCACTGCTAGAAAAGTCATTGCTAGTCACTTCAGTAACAAGCCTATTTTAAAATTAGTGACTCGACTAAAATCAATTTTCTTGTATTTCAATAAAAATAGAAACCCTCTATTAGACTTCAGCGTAACCAAGAAACTATGGGAAAGCTCACTTAAGGTAGGATCGCCATTCCTTAAACGCAAACTATTAGTTGATAAAAAAAATTACAAGCATCACAACGACAAATGGTTGCAAGTAATAGGCCCCAGTTATCAAGTGGCTGCAGCGCTTGCCTATAAATCAGTTATTGCTGAACGTGAAAAAAAATATGGCAGAAAAGACTGATCTCAATCAGTCTTTAATAAATTCTTTTTAAAGCCCACTCCGAGGCGGTCCTTATCTGACAATAGGGGTTCTTGCTTAAGCCCCCAGTCAACACCGATGTCAGGATCATTCCAAGCGATTGTCATCTCAGCTTCAGCACAATAATGTGAGGTGACTTGATAAACCAACTCAGCCGTCTCCGACAGCACCAGAAAACCATGTGCGAAACCTTCTGGGATCCATAATTGTTGTTTATTCTCGGCACTGAGTTCATAGCCTACCCATTGACCTAAGGTTGCTGAGCCCTTGCGTATATCAACGGCAACGTCAAACACCACGCCTTGAACAACTCGCACTAACTTAGCCTGTGCCTGCGGTGCATTCTGGTAGTGCAGACCACGCAGAACACCTAGAGTGGATTTAGAGTGATTCTCTTGAACAAAAGAAACATTAAGGCCGCTAAGCTGATGAAAGGTTCGCTGATTAAAGCTCTCATAAAAAAAACCACGCTCATCAGCATGTACTTTTGGGGTTATCAATAAGACATCTGGAATCGCTGTAGCAGTCATCTCCATAATTAAGCAGCCCCTTCAAGAATCATTTTTAAATAATGCTTCATGTCAGTGTTTTTCTGACCATGAATTATCGATTCAAGTGCCTCTTGATCAATCCACTGATTACGATAGGCAATTTCTTCTAAGCAAGCAATTTTTAAACCATGACTATTTTCTATAGTTTTAATCAATTGCCCTGCATCAATAAGACTGTCGTGAGTGCCGGCATCCATCCAGGTAAAGCCCCTGCCAAATCGTTCACAGGCTAAAGCACCCTGATTTAAATAGATGTTATTTAAATCAGTAATCTCTAGTTCATTTCGTTTTGATGGTCTTAATGATTTAGCATATTCAGAGACATTACTATCATAGAAGTAGAGCCCTGAAACCACAAAATTAGACTTGGGACTACTCGGTTTTTCCTCAATAGAAATGAGGTCGTCATTCTCATCAAATTCAGCAACCCCATACCTTTCCGGGTCTTTCGCGTAAAATGTAAAGACTGTAGCACCGTTATTACAACTATCCGCTTTAATAAGGGTGTCCTGAAAATCATTACCATAAAATATATTGTCACCCAACACCATGACACTGGGCTGACCATTTAAGAACTTTTCAGCAAGGATGAAAGCCTGCGCCAAACCATCAGGGGATGGCTGTTCTAGATAACTCAAATTAATCCCCCACTGTGAACCATCACCCAGCAGAGCCTCAAAAAGTGTGCGGTCATTGGGTGTTGTAATAATTAAAATATCACGCACACCGGCCAGCATCAGTGTACTCAGCGGGTAATATATCATTGGCTTATCGTAAACCGGCAGCAATTGCTTTGAGATTACTTTAGTCAATGGGTGCAATCTAGTCCCAGAGCCACCTGCTAATATAATGCCTTTACGTTGCATCCCTCTGCTCCTTAAATTCTTTCATAAATATCTCTACATCTTTTTGCCAAAGAGGCATTTCTAAACCAAACTTTTGTTCTATCTTAGATAAAGAAAGGCAGGAGTTTTTTGGGCGGACCGCTATGCTTTTATAATCATTACTGGAGACCGCTTCTATCAACCCCATCCAATCCTGCGCCTGCCCCTCTGCTTGTAATACTTGAATCATCTGCTGGGCAAAACCAAACCAGCTCACCACACCCTTAGCTGTCAAGTTATAGAGCCCACAGAGATTGATATCGTCTCGCAGTTTTTGCACACATTTGAATGTTACTGCTGCAATTAAATCTGCACTTGTTGGTGCACCAAATTGATCATCAACAACCCGTAGCTCCTGACCTTGCAGAAGTTTCTTCATGATCGCTTTAGGAAAATTATTACCTGTTAACGAATAAACCCAACTAGTTCGAAAGATCAGGTAATCACAGCCACTAGCACGCACTGCTTCCTCACCTAACCATTTACTAGAACCATAGACTGATTGTGGATTAACTAAATCTAACTCAGAATAAAAGCCTTCTTTTTCACCATCAAAAACATAGTCCGTCGAATAATGAACTAATAAAACCTTATTAGCGGCACAGGCATCGGCCAACATAGCAACACCCTCTCGGTTAACAAGATTAGCGAGATCAATTTCATTCTCTGCCTTATCGACTGCCGTATAGGCAGTAGCATTAATGATGATTTGTGGTGAATACTGCGTAAATAATTGTTGCACAGCGAGCTTACTCGTTATATCAAACTGGCTGCGATCAAGCGCTACAACGTCAGTTGAAACAAAGCTATGCTGAAGTGCGCTGCCAACCTGACCATTTTTACCTAGAATTACAATGCTCATGAATATTGAGTCTTAGTCCATTGCAGATAATCACCATTGCTAACTTCTTCAACCCATGCCGCATTTGATAAATACCAACTCACTGTCTTTTCCAAACCACTTGTGAATGTTTCTAGCGGCTGCCATGAAAACTCTTCCTGTAACTTATTTGAATCAATCGCATAACGACGGTCATGACCCGGTCGATCAGCAACGTATTCAATCAAGTCTGCATAAGATCCGGATAACCTTGGCTTTCTCTGGTCTAATAACGCACAGATAGCACGAACGATATCGATATTTGTCATTTCAGAGTTACCGCCAATATTATAAACCTCACCAGTGCGGCCTTTTTCTAAAACACGACGAATCGCAGAGCAGTGATCAGAAACATGTAACCAGTCTCTAATCTGCAGACCATCTCCGTAAATCGGTAGCGGCTTTTCAGCTAGGGCATTATGAATAATCAGTGGAATAAGCTTTTCAGGAAACTGTAAGGGACCATAATTATTAGAGCAGTTAGTCGTTAATACAGGCAACCCATAAGTGTGATGGTAAGCTCTTACCAAGTGATCAGAGGCCGCCTTACTGGCGCTGTAAGGACTGTTTGGCTGGTATTGGTTGCTCTCATTAAAGGCAGCATCAGCAGCAGCAAGACTGCCATAGACCTCGTCTGTAGACACCTGTAGAAAACGAAAGCCCTTTTTCTCTTCTGCGGCTAATTCGTTCCAATAAGCACGCACAGCTTCTAATAAGCTGAATGTGCCAAGAATATTTGTTTCTATAAAAGCAGCAGGGCTGTGTATAGAGCGATCAACATGAGACTCTGCGGCTAGATTCAAAACTGCACGAGGCTGATATTGATCGAGTATTTTCGCAACTTCATCACGATCATTGATATTAACAACCTTAAGCATATGACGTCGGTCATCTTGCAGCGACTGCAGGTTTGATAAGTTACCCGCGTAGCTAAGGCAATCAATGTTAATCACAGTCTCATCTGAATGGGCTAACCACTCTAAGATAAAGTTACTACCAATAAAACCAGCACCACCGGTGACGACAATACTCAAAGTAAGCACTCCAACAGTGTTGTTTTCTTAATATAAGACAACATAAATTATTTTATGTTGTTCATTTTAGATACATATTCTCGAAAGGCAGTCCCGATCTCAGGATGTTTCAAACCATATTCCAAGGTCGCCTGTAAGTAACCTAGTTTACTACCACAATCATAACGCCGCCCGGCAAACTCATAGGCATAGACTGATTCTTGCTTTAACTGCTTGGCAATTGCATCGGTTAACTGAATCTCACCACCGGCGCCTGGCATCGTCTCTTTCAACATTTGAAAGATAGTGCCCTCTAAAATGTAGCGGCCGACAACGGCAACATTAGAGGGTGCATCTGCTGGCTGTGGTTTCTCAACCAGCCCAGATAGTTTCCACAGCTGGTCTTGAATGTTTTCACCCGCCACTACACCGTAGTTTTTGACATCCTCTAGAGGGACTTTTTGTACTCCGATGATGCTGCTTTGCTCTTTCTCATAGACTTCAACCATCTGTCTTAAGCAACTCTTATCACCACCATCAATAAGATCGTCTGCGAGAATAACAGCAAAGGGCTCATCACCAACAATCGCTTGACTACAGAGTACGGCATGCCCTAAACCTAAGGCCTCTGGTTGCCGAATATAGATGCAGGAGATCTCTGGCGGTAGGATATGCTGCACTTCAGCCAAGCGATCTAACTTACCACTAGCCTCTAATTCAGCTTCTAGCTCATAGGCTTTATCAAAGTGATCAGGGATAGCACGTTTGTTGCGACCAATGATAAAAATTAAGGTATCAATGCCTGCATCCACCGCTTCTTCGGCGGCATATTGAATCAAGGGCTTATCAACAATGGGTAGCATCTCTTTCGGATTGGCTTTTGTTGCCGGTAAGAAACGTGTACCTAATCCGGCTACTGGAAAGACGGCTTTACGAACTTTTTTCATGGCTAAGGGGCTCAGACATTTAGTTAATAAAATAGCTTGATAGCTATTTTATTAACTATATAGGAATCCCTTAAAAATAGCAGGATTTAGACTAAAACCCTGCTGCTTATGCATCAAAAAACTTGCATTAACTACTCTTCATCCAGCTCTAGAATAATCAGATGCTTATTCAGCTCTAGGGTCGAAACACCAATACCCTGCACCTCTAATAACTGCTCTACTTCAAGGTACTCACCATGTTCTTCGCGGTAATCAATAATGGCCTGAGCCTTCACCATTCCCACCTGCTGGAGATTTTCAGCAAGTTCGGCAACGTTGGCATGATTGATATTAATGGCCTCAGCATGAATGCTCATAGACCCTACACAGAGGCTCAAAGATAGTATTAGCGCTGTACTTATTCTCATCATCATTCTCCGAAATAGTCGATCGAAAATTTGAAAAATGAGCCTGCTGGCTCAAGATAAGAACAGTCTAGATTGCTTATTATAAATGAGTAAGTCACAGCAGTGCGCTACGCACGATTGAACGCAGTATAGAATTTCATTAAAGCTGCTTGTGGATCTTGCGCCCGTGTAATCGGCCGACCCACAACAATATGCGAGACGCCTACTGCCTGCGCCTGTGCCGGTGTAAAGATGCGATGCTGATCATCTTTGGCATCTTCTGGTAGTCGTATACCAGGGGTTACGGTTAAAAAATCCGCCTTATTTTGAGCACGAATGGCAGCCACTTCCTGCGCTGAACAGACAACGCCATCACAGCCCTGATTAGCAGCCATAGCAGCCCAATGATCAACCACTTCTGGAATCTTGCCAGCGATACCAATCTGTTGCAGTGTCTGTTGGTCCATAGAGGTCAGCACCGTCACCGCAATCAGCAATGGCACAGTTCCACTCGTCTGACGATCTAAGGCCTGACGCGCTGCAGTAATCATCTTTGGCCCACCTGAGGCATGAATATTAACCATCCAAACACCGAGATCACTGGCTGCTGCGCAGGCGCTCGCCACCGTGTTTGGAATATCATGGAATTTAAGGTCTAGAAAGACACGAAAGCCCTGCGCCACCAATGCTTCAACCAAGCTTGGTCCTGCAGCAACAAAGAGTTCAAAACCAACTTTTAAAGCACAGTGCTTAGGATCAAGTTGACGTGCGAAAGCAAGCCCAGACTCTGCATCTGCAAAATCTAAAGCAACAATAACGTAATGATCTTCGGGGAGGGAACTATCTAACATGTGAACTGGTGTTTCCTGGGATTTAAACAGTTCAGTTAGAATGAATTAGCTGGGATCTTTCTTCAAGCCTTTATTGACGCGTTCGCGTAATTCTTTACCTGGCTTAAAATGTGGCACATATTTTTCGGTCAGCGTGACATTCTCACCACTCTTTGGATTACGCCCTATACGCGGTGGACGAAAGTGTAATGAAAAGCTACCAAAACCTCTGATTTCGATACGCTCTCCCGACGAAAGTGCATGACTCATTTGCTCAATCATGCTTTTCACCGAGAGTTCGATATCTTTGTGCTGCAGGTGCCCCTGCTTCTGAGCGATTTTCTCGATTAACTCTGATTTAGTAATCACCTTGCTCATAGAGCAAATTCCTTAAACGATAGTTCGCTGCACATGGACTTTAAGAATCGCCCATTTGTTCTTTTAAGATGTCGCCGAGAGAAGTGGAAGCACCATCAGAATTAGAGTAATCCGATAATACTGCTTGTTCTTCTTGCATTTCCTTAGCTTTAATCGATAGACCGATAGTACGGGTCTTGCGATCAACACCAATGAACTTAGCCTCAACAGCATCTCCAACTTTAAGCACAGTGCTTAGATCTTCGATCTTTTCA